>DATKAF010000214.1:0-3145 GCA_035498395.1 Anaerolineales bacterium | reverse complement strand
CATCTCGGCGGTCCAGTCCGCATCTCTGGCCCAGGACCTCGCCTCGGGCAGAATGACCTTCGACTCGATCTACGCCGGGGTCGCGTTCATTCTGCTCGCGGACGCCGTGCTGTTTCTGGGTCCGCTGTACATCTTTTCCCGCACGCTGTGGGCGTGCAAGGTCAAGGGCATGAGCGACTACAGCGGGTTCGCGGAGCGATACGTGAACGAGTTCGACAGGAAATGGCTGGGCCCAGACCCTACTGGAGAGCCCCTGTTGGGCACGGCGGACATCCAGTCTCTGGCCGACCTGAGCAACAGCGTCAGCATCGTGCGCGATATGCGGCTTGTTCCCGAAAGCCCGAGCATATTGATGTACCTGGCCGTCGCCGCGCTGCTGCCGCTGCTGCCGCTCGCGCTGTTCAAGTATCCCCTCGCGGACCTGCTCGCGAAATTCTTTGGGAGGCTGGCCGGCCTGTGACCATTGTCGATCCGGGCTCGGCCGCCCCGGTGGCGTGCCCGAATCGGAACACCGTCGTTTTCCAAGGCGACGGCAGCGGGATGTATACGCCCCAGGCGCTCTGGACCATGGCGCGAGAGAAGGCCGATGTCACCATGGTCGTGATGAAGAAGGACAGCTACGCGATTCTGAATATCGAGTTAGCAAGGGCTCACGAGGGCTACGAAGGACGGCTCGCCGGACTTCGTGCCGGCACCGGGCGATCTCGACGTGGCGCTTGATCACGAGTTTGCCCGCATGAGTTGATCGAGAAAGGATCCGAAGGCATGAGCGATGCGGCGGCTGCAACAGCTTCGGCAACGATTGTCCACACCGAAGGCCTGCATCGAGATCCATCGCTGGCGGACCTGCGTGGGCACATAACAGAGGGGCGATACGTCTGGCTTGACATCTGTGGCCCGCCCGCGCTGGCAGACGAGGCCATGCTGCTGGAAATTGGCATGGATGCGGCAGCTACCGCATGGATCCGGCGCTTTGACCAGGCCGGGCGGCTGGCCATCAGCCGGCACGGCATTCGCGCCGTCTCTTGGCTGGCCGCACCCGGGGTGGGGCTGATCGAAATCCATGTTTGGGCATCCGGCAAGGGTGTCGTGACCCTCTGGCACGGCAAACCCGAATTGCTGGGGAACGTACGACAGGAATTCGTGGAGCGCGTCGGCGGCGCCTCGCGGTCATACCATCACCTCGCCGCGATCCTGTTACAGTTGCTCCTCGGGAGCCTTGAACAGGCCATCATCTTTATCGACGAGCGCCTGCAAGCCTTGCACGACAGGATCCAGAACGAGCCGACCTCGATCGATTTCGCCCGTCTCAGCCACAGCCTGGAACTACTGCGTGGCTCTTGGCTGAAATTCGATCGCTACGCCAGCGCCGTACGCTCAGCAACAGTTGGGATCGAGGCTATCGCCGACATCACTCCCGACGCCGTCAGGGAATTGAACGAATATGCCGAATATGTGGAAGATACGGAGAACCGACTGCATGAGCGCATCATGTGGGGGTCCCATGTCGTGCAGGATTTCGCGACGTCGCTTGCACAACGCCGGGGGGAGATGATCAGCCGCCTGACGATCGTTTCCATCTTCTTCCTGCCGATCACCTTTTTTACAGGATTCTTTGGCATGAACTTCAACTGGATGGCAGAGCAGATCGGCAGCAGGTCGGCATTCCTGACGTTCGGCATATTGCTGCCGCTCGTCTGCGCCGGCGTGACAGTCCTGTGGCTGAAGCGAAAGGCACTGTTATGATGGGAAAAGTGCGCGGGCACTCGTCGGAGAGCGGTCGGTTCACGCGACGTTGAAGGCGAGAGGCATAGGGCGGGGGTGGATCCGTGGGCGAAGAATGAACCCATGGGTTGCCCCCGTGACCGTCGGAGAGGCCTGATCGTTGCGGAGGAAATGAAGGACCTCAAAGGCAAGGCACGCTATCAGTTGTGCGAACTGTTCGGCGAGGATGCCTTCTACGACCATCTGGAGGACGTCATGAAGCAGTATCGGCAGCAGTTTAACTTGCCGGTTCCTCCCAAGCGTTCACACCCGACTTCAGAGGGCGTGGGTCGAGGGGCGTGACGACCAGCTCACCGCGTGAGCCCAGTCATGCACATGGACATAGCTTGATCGCAGGATAAGATGCTCATACAACTTCTCAGCACTGGCGGCCTATGGATGGTCACCGCGGCCATCGGCCTGGTGGTGGTCACCGTGGTCATCCATGCCATCGGGTTCCACACGCTGCTCGGGGCCATGATACGGTCGCACGCCCTGACCACGTCGGGCTTCCAGCCCGTCACCCGATGGGTGATCGGCCTGACGTGCTGGCTGATTCTGATCCACTTGGTTGAGATTTCCATCTGGGGGCTGTTCTATTTCTGGCAGGGCTGCCTGCCCGATGCCGAGTCTGCGTTCTATTTTTCCGGAGTCACCTACACGAGCGTTGGCGGCGATCTCGTGTTGCCCAAGCCGTGGCGGATGCTCGCACCACTTGAGACACTGACGGGCATTCTCATGTGTGGGCTCTCGACGGGGCTTTTCTTCGCGGTCGTCAGCCGGTGGATCAGCAACTGGATAAATAAGAAACCCCGTTAGCTCCAATCCGAAGAAATCTTGAACCGCAAAAGCCGCAAAGGCCGCTGAGGAGAACAGGATTCCTTTTCCAATCCGATCTTGGCGGTAGAATATTTCGGATCAGGGATAGGACCAAGGTCAAATTGACCGCCCACGGCGTCCGGGCGTACCCTCGACCCTCGAGGGTCCTCGGTTCACCCTCGTGACCGGCTCTTGAGCCCGAAGAATGCACTTGAACCGCAGAGTACGCAAAGAGGGCTCCTTTTGAATTCAGACGATCCGGCGGCAGGGTTCGCGGGGATGCCTGAATATCCCACACGCATACTCCGGGGCCGAACCTTGCCGTTTCCTCTGCCTTTGCGCGCTTTGCGAACTTTGCGGTAGATATGTGCCATCAACTGAGGTTTTCGGGTTGACGGGACAACACACTCTTCCATTTCAGGAGGCCATCCTGCAGAGCACGGGAACATGAGCTGGGTTACGATCATCTGGTCCATGGTCGCATCCGCGTGTCTCACGCTGGCGGCGATGCATCTCCGGATCTGGGCCAAGAAGCGCACCGCCTGGGCCAATCTGCTCTTTG
>DATKAF010000213.1:0-6035 GCA_035498395.1 Anaerolineales bacterium | reverse complement strand
CGCTGCCGCAGAGTTATTGTATTAAAACGGCCGTTAGAGTCTGCAGGTGTGCCAACCGCCTCAGGCACGGCTTTACTCCATCCCGAAATTACTCGATGTGCCGGAGCAAGAACCGCCGCAATACAGGCTGGCGAAGCGATATCCAGCGGCCGCCGCTCATGGGAGGGATGGCCAAGGAGACAACTAGTCGTGAAAGAAGATAGGTGAATAGCCTGAGAGCGGACGCAATCGGCTGGTCGGGAGGCAAGATCATTCCCTTCAGGGCTGGCTCCCCATAATCCCTGCAAACAAATCCGTTTCAAGCGCTCTGCCGCCATTAACCAAGCTGAAGGCGCGATAATAGGCGCGCCTACCCCACAAGGCAATGCTTCTCTCCTCGGGCAGATCGTTCAAGCCGCGGTATATGGAGACCTGGGATTGATGACAGTTCACGGCTTTGAGGGCGGTGCGCCAGTGGGCAGAGCCGTCAATGAGCGTGGTATACATCCAATCCTCCCAGGACACGAAAGAACGGCGGATTCCATCCACCTGCATGTGGATCTCGCCGAAGAACGCGGTGTAATTCTCCGTCAGGCTTCTGTCATTCACGAAATAGTAGAGCTTATTGACGCGATACGCAGCGTCCGCAGCCAGCGCGCATGCGGCGGTGGTGAACTGCGAAATGGCAATGTGGTCTGGGTGACCATAGGCCCCGTCGGGTCCGAACGATAGCGCCACGTGAGGGCGCATCTCGCGAATGAGCCACGCGATCCTCCGGGTTGCCTCGCGCGGGTCGACCTGATCGAGCTCTCCATCGATGTAGTCCAAGAAATGAATCTGCCGGATGCCAAGCGTCTCGGCGGCGCAGCGCAGTTCCGCCTCGCGGATCTTTCCCAACGCCGTCAGCCCGGGATCATCCTTTTCATCCCCGGTCCAGCCCCGTTCGCCACGCGTGGCGCAAATGAGATAAGTCTCCACGCCCTCGGCCGCGTATTTTGCGAGCGTGCTGCCCAGCCCGAGCGATTCGTCGTCAGGATGCGCCAGGATGGCAAGCAGTCTTAAGGGTTTGCTCAATTGGGCCTCCTCGACCGAAGCGAATGATCACAGAACTTTGGACTCGGTCGAAATTTGGATGTACAATCTCCAAATTGTAATGCGGATCAGTGTTGAGAAGGAGCCCCGCGATGACCTTTATTCGAACCATACCGCCGGCAGAAGCAGAGGGGAAAGTGAAGGAACTGTATGACCTGGACGTCAGAGACCTGGGCTATGTATCCAATGGCACCCAGGCAATGAGCCTGCGACCAGATGCCTTTATGGCATGGGAAGCCTTGCGAAAAACGGTCCGATCAAAGATGAGGCTGCGCCGGTATGAATTGGTAACGCTGGCCAGCGCGTCGGCGCTGCATTGCACCTACTGACTGCTGGCTCACGGAGCGGTGCTCCGCAAGAACGGCTTTGAGCCAGAGCAGCTGGAAGCGGTCATCAACGACTACCACAACGCGGGGTTAACGCCTCAAGAAGTGGCGGTGATGGAATTCGCGCAGAAAATTACCCTGCACGCGCACACGATCCGGCTGGAGGATGTGCAGAGGCTGCGCGAGGTTGGGCTCTCGGATGAGGAAATACTCGATGTGGCACTGGCAGCTGCCATGCGGAATTTCTTCAGCAAGATCACCGACGCGCTCGGAGTAGAGCCGGACACCGGATATCTTGAGCTCGAACCGAACTTGCGAAAAGCCATGCAAAAGGGGCGGCCGTTCGCAGAAAGCGAGATATGCCCGCACTGTTACGGGACGCACATTATCAAGAAGATCCGAACCGAGGACGGCCGGGAGGAGTACTTCTGTCCGCATTGCAACATGGGGGGATTGGTAAAACCGAAGAACCGATACTCAGAGGCGCAGAAGCTGCAGGTGCTCGAACATTATGAACGATATAACCCAGAGGGGATTCAAAAGGCTTTTGGCGTGAGTCCCGCCACACTTGCTCGCTGGGAAAAAGCGAAGCGAAAGCGCAAGAAGGCCGGGAAACAGGGGCGGAGAGAGGGTGGGGACCAGTCACCGAGTTGAATAGCATAGGGTTCGTTGGGATTCACGACGCGACGATCCATTGCCGAGCGGACAACCGCGCTACGGCGGAGTCTGACCCGTGCTCATCTGCGTACCATCGGGCTTGGCCGCCGATCTCCTGCGGGCGAGGAAGGCGGTTACGCCGAAGGCGACGATCAGGATCACGACCAGCAAGGCTCCGCAGATGAGCAATATGATCAACCAGTTCCAACTTTCCGAGACGGCGGTGAGGGTTATGGGCTGATCGCCCTGAATGGTCCACACCATGTGCGATGGATCGCCGGGGGAGACGACCCCGTTCGTCTGGATGATCCTGCCGGGAAGGCCGACGGCTACCTGAGCCTCGATGTATTTGGATGGATCTCCGAGCGCATTGGGCGACAGGGCCTGACCGCCAAGCGCAGCCAGCGGTGACATCTGAGCATCCAGAGTGAACTGGTTGCGGAGCAACTCCTTATCTTCGGTTATCGAGAAGCGCTGGAAGAGACCCGTCTGTCCTACGGCGGCATTCAGCTCGTCCAGATCCTTGAAGCCCTTCTCGAGCTTCGTCCAATCGTAGTCGCCATCCGTCCAGCGGCTGACGCTGACATCATTGCCAAGCGGAATGGAGGGAGAAAGGCCAAGCCGTTGCGCAAGCTGGGATAACGGGTCCTGACCCTGTGTCGAGAGCAGACTCTTCGCCTGCTGCGTCAGGCCGAGGGCGATGCCGAGCGTCCCGGCGCCGTTTGCCCGGACGTCAACAACAGCCTGCATCTTGACACAACTCGTCAGCAGCGCGGTGATGCAGGCGAATAAGAGGAATTGCAGCCTATGATGCACGGTGCCCTCCACTATATCAACACAAACAGCTAGTGATATGTCCACCCCCTCCCAACCTCCCCTTGCTTCGCTTCGGCAATACGTCGACATGGCCTCGGTCGATCGTGGTTCTCACGACGTATTTGGGGGAGGCGGTGGAGGCTTTGTCCGGCGTACATAGTACTTACCGCGTGAAAGGAGCTAGCGGTGAGCCCGGATATCTCTCCAGTTCAGGATCGTGCCGACCGCGTACGTGATGCCCGCGCCGAGGAACACGAGGGTCGAGATCGTGCCCTGCACGAGCGGCTCGCCCTCCAGTATTCCCAGGATGATCAGTACGTCCAGGACGAGGAAGAGCCCACGGAGGAGAAAGAGACAGCTAATGCCGACCAGCCCCAGGAGCAAGAGCGGCAGACGCCTGACGGTCCCTGCCCCTGATAGGGCATACAGGCCAAAAACGACCAGCACCAGCGCGGCGGCCTCTCCCCACAGGAAGAGCTGCCAGCGGTCCTCCAGGAGCGATGGAGGAGCTTCAAAATATGCGGCGGCAGCCGGGGAAAGGGAAATGAATGTTTGAACGCCAGCCATGAAGAAACTGAATCCGGCGGCGACTTTGAGCCACGTCTTCTTTTCCATGTTTGCTCCCTTGTTGGATACGGCTCGACGGCGCGTGCACCAGAGCGGCGCGAGGTTACAGCAAGCCGCAGGCGCTGTGATGCAAATCCACCCCTAATGGCAACAGGCTTTCCAGTTGCGCAGCAGAATCTGAAGCTCTACGATCCGTTGGTAAGCCGCCCTCCCGGCGGCATAACGGTTGAACTATACCTGCTCGAAGCGGGCGACGGGCACCACGTACACCGTGCCTTGCTTCTCCCCGCCAGCCGACCTTGCGGTGCTGCGAATCAGATCGATGGCGGGGTCCACCTGAGATTCGTCCACGCCGATGAGGAGCGTGGTGACGCCGTGGCGCATGAAGCCGCCGGTGGAGGCGATGCCGGTGACGCGGTACTGACCGTCCGTCAGTGCACGGGTGAGCGGCTCGCGCAGGTTGTCCTTGATGATGACGATAATCATCTTCATGGCTAGATCTCCTCGAACCTTTCCACCGGAAGGGTGAAAACGGTCGCGCCGCCCACTGTGACAGGGATGGGGGTTGGCATCGGCATGGGAGATCCTTCGAGCGGCATGGTGAGGTACTCGGTGCGCTGCCGGCAGGAGGTCTCGAGGACCTTCAGCGCCTGATCCTCATGCCCCTCGGGGACGCCGATGAGAAGGGTGGTGTTCCGGCGGCCGAGGAAGCCGCCCGTGCTCGACATATAAGTCACGCTGGCCCCGAAAGCTTCCAGGGCTTTGGTGGCGGTCTCTACATCCTGCTCCTGCAGAACGGCGAGCATCAGCAGGTGGATGAGTGAGGCAGGCATGGCTCTCTCCTCTGTCGAAACATATGATCGTTCAAAGCTCTTCGTGCCGCTCGACGTTCAAGACGAACACCGTGGCACGCTTCAGGCCCTCTTCGGCAGGCGGGCCAATGTGCTGGCGGATGAGCTGGAGGGCGGCGGCGAGGCGGTCGGCTTCGACCCCAATCAGGAGGGTAGCACTGCTGCGCCTCAAAAAGCCACCCGTGGAAGAGATACGCGTCACGCCAAAACCCGCCTCGCTCAACTCTCGCAGGGGTTCCTCCCCGTCGGTATGATGAAGGATCGCAATGATCAATTTCATCATACTAAAATTCCTCGTAGGAGTCTACATCGAAGGTGAAAATTGTGGCGCCGGAAGCCTGGACAGGCGAGGAAGGCGGCAGCGCGGCCTGCGCTTGGCGCAGAGCGCCGTCGCCGAAGTCTACCTTGTAGCGGGCGGCCCGACGGATGGTCTTCACGGCCGCGTCTTCACTGCCGCGCGAAAGGCCGATCAGCAGGGTAACATTATGGTGGCTGAGGAAGCCGCCGGTACTGGGCAGATAATCGACCGTCAGGCCGATCTGCCGCAGGGCGTTGAGGACGTTTTCGAGGTCGCGCTCGCGGATCACGGCGATCATCAGACGCGAGACGGGCAGCAAGGCCGATTCGCCAGTGCGCAGCAGACCGGGCCAGGCAAGATGATCTTCGGACAGGGCGGTATCCACCTCGCCAACCAGCTGCGAGTACGTCTCCTCCGAAATGACGTTGTCGTGAAGCAGGCCGGTGAGGGCGCTACGCTGAGCACGCAGGGCCGCACGGCGGGCGGTATCCAGCTCTTCCCCCTCCACGGCCGAATCGGTCACCATGACTTCCTTGACCGCCTGCACCAACCCTTGGTTCTGGCGCTCCATGAGTGGAGCGAGGCGGCTCCAGGTGTGCTCCGAGATCAGCCCCTGGCTGCTCATGCGCCTGACATAGTCGTAGGCGGCGCGACCGGCGATGAAGCGGGCGTGACGCCGTTCATACTCCTCCTGAATGCCCGACCGCTCGACGATCTTCAGCCGCCGCACGAGGGGATCCATCGAGAAACCCTGCACGAGCAACGTGAACAGCACCACGCCGAAGGCCATGGCCTGCAACTGCGTGCTCTCTGCCGCGAAGGCGCCCGAAGTTGGCAGGCTCAATGCCAACGCCAGCAAGACCGCGCCGCGCAGCCCGCCCCAGTAGAGTACATGCTTCCAAGCGAGTGGGATGGTCCGATCCAGCATGGAAAAGCCATAAATGGCGACGAGACGTGCGGCGAGCACGGCAAGGATGGCCCAGCCAATGGCCTGCCAGTTGGTGACCAACTGGTCGAGATGGATGACGAGACCAACCAGCAGAAAGACGAAGGAGTTTGCGAGAAAGGCGCCGGTCTCCCAGAAGTTGTAGACGACGATGCGGGTTGTAGGGGACATGCCGTGCGGGCCGGTATTGCCATTGACGAGACCGGCAGCCACGACTGCCAGCACGCCGCTGACGTGGAACGATTCGGCGAGGAGGTAGGAGCCGAAGGCGAGGATGAGGGTCAGGGCGGTTTCGACCAGCGGCTCGTCGATGCGGCGAATGAACTCCGAAGCCAGCAGGCCCAGCGCGACGCCAACCAGGATCCCTCCGCCGGCGACGGTGATGAAGCTGGCAATGTTCTCGGTGAGCGTAAGGCGGCTTCCCAGCACGATTGCCACGGTCAGGTTGAACATGACAATGGCTGTGCCATCATTGAAGAGGCTCTCGCCCTCCAGGAGGACTT
>DATKAF010000212.1:0-8153 GCA_035498395.1 Anaerolineales bacterium | reverse complement strand
GGAGGGGGTGGAGATGGTGATGCCGGGGGATGATGTGAACCTGACGGTGGAGTTGATCGTGCCGGTGGCGCTGGAGCAGGGCTCGAAGTTCGCCATCCGGGAAGGCGGCCTGACCGTGGGCGCCGGCGTCGTCACCAAGATTTTGGAATAGAGACTCGTAGAAAGCAAGGTACTGTTAGATGGCTTCCAAGAAGAAAGATGTCCGGCCCGTGATCACCCTGCAGTGCAGCGATTGCAAGAGCCGCAACTACACGACGGAAAAGAATCGCCGCAACGATCCGAACCGCCTGGAGTTCAAGAAGTACTGTCCGAACTGCCGGAAGCATACGCTTCACAGGGAAACGAAGTAAGTCGTTGGTCTGATGATCACTAGCCTCACAGGCAGACCATGAGGCTTGAGACTATCAGACCGGGTTCTAGGCCAGTAGCTCAATTGGTAGAGCACTCGTCTCCAAAACGAGCGGTTGAGGGTTCGAGTCCTTCCTGGCCTGTATTGGCAGCGCCGCCGAGCACGTTCCATACCCGCCCATCCGGGCGGGGCGGCGCTTAGCCTTCAATCTATGTAAGGAGCACGGCCTTGGCTGAAAGAGCAAAGAAGCAAAGCGGCATGCGGCGTTATTTCAACGAGACGTCGGGCGAGCTGAAGAAGGTCTCCTGGCCCAGCTGGCCTGAAGCCCGGCAGTTGACCATCCTGGTTGTCATTGTCATGGTGTTCGTCGGCGTGCTCCTCGGATTGGTGGACTACGGCGCCAATCGAATATTGAACCTGATCTTGGGAATCTAGGAGACTTATCGGCACTTCCCGATGAGATTTGCCGATCGTGAGGTTTTGGATGGACGAGCAAGAAATGGACGAGCAGCCCGAAGAGCAGCCGCGGGATCAGCAAGCGGAACCGGCCGGGGAGCCCGAAACTCCCCAGGCGGATTCTCCGCGTGACGAGTCTGCCCTATTGCAGCAAGCGGAAGAGGTTGCTGAGTCTAAAGCGCCCGACGAGATCCTCAGTTCTCGATCGGAGCAGGAGCCCGAGCCGGTGAAGCCCCTTGTGGACATGGAGACATCCGCCGCTCCGGAGACCGAATATAGCGAAGCAGATAACGGGGAGGCGCCGGAGCCGGCGCTGTCGCACGAGGAAAGAGACGAGCTGGTCAGCGATGCGCCTGCTTCGGAGCTCTCCGGACTCATGGAGAGCGAAGCGGTTGAAGAAGCCGAGGAGCCTGTCGCGCCGCGCCGCTCTTCCTCAGACCGCCGTGGAGGCCTTGCCCAAGGCGAGGTCCCGCCCGAGGCGTCCACCGAACCTGCCTGGTATGTAATTCACTGCTATTCAGGTTACGAAAATAAGGTCCGCCACAATCTCGAGCAGCGCATCGAGACCATGGGCATGAAGGACAAGATCTTCGACGTGGTGATCCCCACCCAGGAGGAGATCGAGGTCCGTGAAGGCAAGCGCCGTACCGTGGAGCGCCATATTTTCCCCGGTTATGTCCTCGTGAACATGAGCCTCTCCGAGGAATCCTGGTACGTCGTTCGCAATACCCCGGGCGTCACCGGCTTTGTCGGCATGGGCAATCTGCCCACTGCGTTACGCCCCGAGGAAGTATCACAGATCATCAAGCGCATGGAAGCTGATGCGCCCACCGTCAAGGTCTCTTTCAAGGAAGGCGAGCGCGTCCGCATCATCGACGGACCGTTCAACGACTTCCGCGGCACGGTCTCAGAGATCGACATGGAGCGCACCAAGGTCCGCGTCATGGTATCCTTCTTCGGTCGCGAGACGCCGGTCGAGCTCGACTTCCTGCAGGTTGAAAAGGCATAAGCAGCAGGCTTCCAATCCCCTGGGATTGGCCCGCTGAAATGTGGGAGGGCGTCCCCCTAATCGCCCGCTAAAACCACTATGCGCCGCAGCCCACGGCCCGGCGCGAGGAGCAAAGAAACAGCATGTCCAAGAAACTCAAGGCAATCGTACGTCTCCAGCTCGAAGCTGGAAAGGCCAACCCGGCCCCGCCGGTCGGTCCCGCCCTGGCAGGCCACGGCATCAACATCATGGCCTTCTGCAAGGAATACAACGCGCGCACGTCCAACCGGCCGGGCGAAGTCCTCCCTGCCGAGATCACCGTGTACACGGATGGTTCCTTCACCTTTGTCCTGAAGACCTCTCCCGCCGCGGTCTTGCTCCGCAAGGCGGCCGGTGTCGAGAAGGGCTCCGGTGTCCCGAACAAGGACAAGGTCGGCAAGGTCACGCGCAAGCAGGTCCGCGAGATCGCAGAGCTCAAGATGAAGGACCTCAACGCCATCAACATCGAAGGCGCCATGAAGCAGGTCGAAGGCACTGCCCGTTCGATGGGAATCACCGTCGTAGACTAATACCATGTGGGAGGGCAGGGAGCTTTCATCGCCTGCCCGCTAATACCACGGAGGATCAAATGCCAAAACAAGGAAAGAATTACAGGAACGCGCTGGCCAAGGTCGATGTCGACAAGCAGTACTCTCCGCGCGAGGGCGTCGCTCTTGCCAAGGAGACCGCCTACACCAAGTTCGATGCCAGCGTCGAAGTTCACATGCGCACCGCTCTGGACCCTCGCCAGGCGGATCAGCAGGTGCGCGATGTCGTCGTTCTCCCGAACGGCCTGGGCAAGACCGTCCGTGTGCTCGTCTTCGCCGCCGGTGAAGGCGCCACGGCTGCCCGTAATGCCGGTGCGGATGTTGTGGCCGACGACGATGAAACCCTCAAGAAGATCGGCGACGGCATGACCGACTTCGACGTCGCCATTGCCACGCCGGACATGATGGGACGCGTCGGCCGCCTCGGCCGCGTGCTCGGCCCCCGCGGGCTGATGCCGAACCCGAAGGCGGGCACCGTCGTCCCGCCGCAGGATATCGAGCGCGCCATCCGCGAGGCCAAGGCCGGCCGCGTCGAGTTCCGCCTGGACAAGACCGCCAACATCCACGTCGTGATCGGCAAGGCTTCCTTCTCCGCCGACAAGCTCTACGAGAACTTCGCCGCCCTGATGGATGCCATCAACAAGGCTCGCCCGGCGGGCGCCAAGGGCGCGTACATCAAGCGGATCGTCGTCAATGCCACCATGAGCCCCGGCGTCAAGATCGACCCGAACGCAGCCCTCTCCGTGGAGGCTGCCGAGTAACCGAGTGTGCTGTGGGGAATCTGCGAGCACCTAAAATCGCAGATTCCCTGTATAATCCAGCCCGGTCAGCGCCCCAAGCGCTGGCCGCTGCAAGCCGCTTCGCCGATGACAGCGGGTGCCGAGGACGAAGGATGGTCCGAGGCTTAATATCCTGCCCAGGTGGAGACACGAAGACCAATACAACCGCACAGGTTGTCGCCTTCAAAGTCTTTGCCTGTCCGTGGTGGATCACTCCACCCGAAGTGGCAAAGACTTTTTATATGGAAAGGAGGTGAGTTTCAATTGGCTATTACCAAGGAGCGCAAAGAGGAAGTGCTCGCTGCCTATGACGATTGGTTCAAACGCAGCCAGGCGGTCATCCTCGTCGAGTACACGGGCGCCAGGATGAAGGATATGGACGGCATCCGTGCCAAGATCCGCGAGACCGGTGGAGAGTTCCACGTCGTCAAGAATACGCTTGCCCGCCGCGCGTTCGCCCGGCAGGGCATGAACGTTCCCGAGGACATGCTTCTCAAGTCCACGGCCGTCTCGTTTGCCTTCAGCGACCCGGCTGCCACCGCCAAGGCCCTGGCTGATGCCACCAAAGGTATGCAGTTCGTCAAGGTCAAGGGCGGCTTCATGGGTGGGCAGATGCTGAACGCCACGCAGGTGAAGGCGCTGGCTGAGCTGCCGCCGCTGCCGGTCGTTCGTGCCCAGTTGCTGGGCACGCTTCAGGCGCCTGCCGGCAAGCTGGTCCGCACCATTGCCGAGCCGGCTCGCTCGCTGGCCGCGGTCTTCCGTGCCTTCTCCGAGAAGGAGCAGCAGCCCGCTGCGGCTCAGGCATAATGGTTGGATGCGATCTGGTGAGCCTGCGGCCTCGTTCATGCGGCGCCGCGAACGGCTCATACAACTACAACAAGGAATTTTCTCAAGCAAAGCAAGGAGACTTAAAGAATGGCTGCAAATATCGATCAGCTCGTTGAGCAACTCAGCACGCTTTCCGTCCTGGAAGCGGCTGAGCTCGTCAAGGCCCTCGAGAGCAAGTGGGGCGTTTCGGCTGCGGCTCCCATGGCCATGGCCGCCGCCGGCGGCGCTGCCGCTCCCGCCGAGCCCGTCGAAGAGAAGACCGAATTCGACGTGATCATCAAGGATGCCGGTGCCAAGAAGATCGACGTCATCAAGGTCATCCGCCAGCTGACCAGCCTGGGCTTGGGTGAGGCCAAGACCCTGGCCGAGACTGCCGGTGGGAAGGTCTTGTCGGGTGTGGGCAAAGACGCCGCCAACGACGCCAAGAAGAAGCTCGAAGAGGCCGGCGCATCCGTCGCGCTTCAGTAGTTCCAACATTGTTTTCCAAAAGGCGGCTGTCGCAGCCGCCTTTTTGATTCCCTGGTTTCACTGCAAACACCCCTCTCCAAATATCCCGGTGTTCTTCCGGGTATTTGGAGAGGGGTCGGAGCGATGCACCAACTCCTCCATTAACTGCGCATAGATAATCGATTGGCTCTTTGCAAGTCTCCTGTAAGGGGCGTCTAGTACCATTTTCCTACCATGTCCTCTTGACTTGTACCCTTGGAATCCCTATACTGTGCGTACTTTGGTCTGACCACCATACCACAGCACACTGGCGATACAGCATGAAAATCCAGCCCATCACTCACCGTTCCCTTGCAGAGATCGCTGCCGGCAAGCTCGCCGCATCCATCCTAGACGGCAGCCTGCCTCCCGGCACCCAGTTGCCTCCCGAGCGCGAGCTCATGAACCAGCTCGATATCAGCCGTTCCACGCTCCGCGAGGCCCTCAAAAGGCTGGACGAGAACAAGCTGATCGAATCTCGTCCTCACGTGGGATGGTTTGCCCGGACCATTGCGGAGTCAAACATGGCACAAGCGAGAGAGATGGCTGGCTGGGCTAGGGGTTCCGTCCCCGGTTCCGCCGTCAACGAGCCTGCGACCGGGCCCTTGCGGGTCCCGATCGCGCCTGACAAGCCGATCCACATCCCCAACCTTCGCAAGGACCGCCTCGGCACATTTGAGTTCATCTCCTGGTGGGAGCGAGAAAAGGTCCAGAAGGCCAAGGTGATGGTCATCGGCGCTGGTGCCCTGGGTAACGAGGTTATCAAGAACCTTTCCCTCATGGGCGTCGGCAACCTCTTCATCGTCGACTTCGATAAGGTCGAGGCCGCTAACCTGAGCCGCTCGATCCTGTTTCGCGAGGGCGACAACAACCGCAGCAAGGCCGAGATCGCCGCGGCCCGCGCCAAGTCGATTAATCCGGATATCCACGTCCAGTACATGAATGGCGACGTCACCACCCAGCTGGGCCTCGGCATCTTCCGCCGCATGGACGTCGTCATCGGCTGCCTGGATAACCGCGAGGCCCGCCTTGCCGTCAACCGCTTCTGCTACTGGGTCAATAAGCCGTGGGTCGATGGCGCCATCCAGGAGCTGCTCGGCCTCGTCCGCGTCTTCGTGCCGGGGCAGGGAGCCTGTTACGAATGCACCCTCACGGAGCAGGCCCTCAGGGACCTCTCGGCCCGCTACTCCTGCCCGCTGCTCGCCCGGCAGAACATTTTGCTCGGCAAGGTTCCTACCACCCCGACCATCGCGTCCATCATCGGCGGTATGCAGTCGCAGGAAGCGCTCAAGCTCATCAACGGCATGCCGGTCGAGCCGGGGAAGGTCACTCACTTCAACGGCATGGTCAACGAGATGCATACGACGTCCTATTCCGCCCGCGATGATTGCGAGAGCCATTGGACGTACGGTGAGATCACCGAGCTGCCGGCCCGTGCCGAGCGCACCACGCTGGCTGACCTGCTCCGCATCGCACGCGCCGACCTCGGGCCGGATGCCATGCTGGAACTCGACCAGGAGCTCATCACCCAGCTGGAGTGCCCCAACGACCACACCGTCGAGCAGATCCTGCGTCCGTTGAGCGAGGTCACGTTCGAGGCCGGGCACTGTCCAACGTGCGGGGTGCTCCGCGAATCCACCCTTACGCACATCATCTCCGGCGAAGAGAACTTCCTGCATCGCTCGCTCGCCAGTGTCGGCGTGCCTCCGCTGCACATCGTCAAGGCTCATAACGGCTTGCAATACCGGTTCTATGAGCTGACCGGCGATCTGCCGGACACGCTTCACTTCCGCGATTTCGAGCGGTCGCGCATCACTCTGGCCCCTGTTCCCGCCTCTGCGCCGTCCCGCAAGCATGTCCACCTCAAAGACGAGGTCACCGTCAAGCTGAAGACCGCGGCTTCCGAACCGGCCCAGAAGCACATCAAGCTCCATAGCTGAAACAGGGTCGGTGAATGGTCACCAGAGCACAAGCCATGAGAACATTCGAGCCGGAACGAAACGACGAGGCATGGCACTTGCTGCGCAAAGTTTTTCTGCTCCTTTTGGTTACCACCGCATCAGCCCTCGGACTGGTGCTGCTCTCCCGGCGTGGGAGCGCGGTCCCGCCCGTGCTGTTCAACATCCTCGCCGATGCCAGCATCGGTCTTCTGGCAGGCTTTGCGGCCCGCTTTGCCCTCCGGTATCGGAGCCCGTTCGTTCAAGGCTTGGCATCGGCGGCGGCCGCGATTGTGGGGCTTACCATCCTGGGCTACTTCACGGGCTGGAAGAGCGGCATTGGCCCGTTCCAGGCCGGTCCCGTAGCGCTGCCCTGGTTCAACAGCCTGCAGGTGCCTCTGGAGTTCCGCCGCAGTGCCATGGATGTGGTGGACCTGGTGAACGTGATCATCGCGGTCGATGCGTCCTGGATCGCCTTGCGGGTATGGAAGCAGGGCAATCGTGTGACTGCCGACGGTTCTTCGCCCGCTCCGTTCAGGCGACCGGTCCGCACACCTCGCCCTGCCGTGGTCACACCGGCTCCTTCGCCTGCGCTGATCGTCCCCGCCTCTCCGGCTCCGAGCCCCAAGCCGCGGATCAAGCGCAACAAGGTCGGCGAACGCCCTCACATCTCCAGGCCCGCTCCGGCCATACGGCCCATGCGGTCCAAGACCCAGCGGCGCAACCGCGTGCGCAGCGGCAAGGCCGCCGTGCATCTCGCAGTCCACGAAGAACATCGCTGCCCGTATTGTCTGGAACCCGTGAAGCGCAACGACCCGCGCGGAACGGTTGAGTGCCAGGTCTGCCACACGTTGCACCACAAGGACTGCTGGGACATCACCGGCAGCTGCCAGGTGCCTCATCTGAATACCTAAGTTCCGGAGGAACTCCATGCCTGATCTCAGCCTTACCATAGTTCTGCCAAGCGGCGGTGCACGCACGGCCGATGTCCCGGACGATATCCCCGTCAAGGAGCTGCTGCCGGAGTTCACCTCGCTGCTGGAGCTTCCCACGGTCGGTCCCGACGGTCGCCCCATGACCTACCGGCTGGACAGCAAGGCCCTCGGGCGGGAGCTCAAAGAGAGCGAGACCCTCGCCACTGCCGGCATTCCGCAGAACGACCGCCTCATGCTCACCGCCGATATCACGGCCGGCGCCGGCACGAACGTGGTGTCCGAAAGCCCCCGTATGCGCCGGCTGCGCGGAGACTACGACCTCATGCAGGAACTGGCTTCCCGCACCGACATGATCAGCTTCGTGGCCCAGGCCCCGCGGCCCAACCTCCCGCCGGAACGTTACATTGTCACGTTCAAGTGCAAGAGCATTGCGAACGTTGACCGCCAGGGCAATCCTCAGTTCAGCGAGCATCACCAGGTTGAGATCTATCTGCACAACCAGTATCCGCAGCGCTGGCCCGGCATGAAGTGGCTCACGCCGATCTGGCATCCGAATATCAATCACCTCAACGGCAGTGTCTGCATCGATGCAGCCTGGTGGACCGCCAGTCGCTCGCTCGACCGCCTGGTGGTGATGCTGGGTGAAATGATCGAGTACAAGAACTTTCACGACGATCCCACCAAGCCGCCCTTCCCGTGGGATCCTGAAGCCGCCCGCTGGTGCCGCGACTACCGCCAGGAGCACCCTGCCGCCTTCCCGGTCGACACGCGCGAGCTGTTGCGCCCCGAGAAGGTCAAGATCCACAAA
>DATKAF010000211.1:0-4677 GCA_035498395.1 Anaerolineales bacterium | reverse complement strand
TGACCGGGAAGGCCGTAAATGAGATCGAGGCTCAGGTTGTCGAACCCGGCGCGGCGAGCCGACGATACTGCCGTCATGACGTCGAGGAAGGTATGCGCACGCTCGAGCAGCCGGAGCTCCTCGCCGTTCGCGGACTGCGCGCCGAAGCTGATGCGGTTGATGCCAGCCGCGCGCAGTTCTGCGAGGGCAGCGTACGAGACGGTGCCCGGATTCGCCTCGGTCGTGATCTCGGCATCAGCAGACAGGTCAAATGCGGATCGGATGGATTTGAGAATTAATCGGAACTGGGCAGGCGAAAGCAGGGTGGGCGTGCCGCCGCCAAAGAATACCGTATGAACGGGAAGGCGATGCGGGGCGGCCGCGCCAGCCAACTCGATCTCTCGTTGAAGGGCAGACACATATGCCGGGAGCAGTGCCTCCTGACCGGCATATGTATTGAAATCACAGTACGCGCAGCGGTGGGTGCAGAATGGGATGTGGACGTAGAGGGAATACTTCATCCCGGGTTGCAGAACTCCAGGCGGATCCTATACCAGCAAGCGCACTGGCTCTTCCAGGTATTTCGCCAGCGCCTGCATGAACTGCGCGCCTTCCGCACCGTCGCTCACGCGGTGGTCCACTGCGATGGTGGCTTTCATGCGCCAGCCGGGTTGAATCTCACCGCTGGACGTGACAACCGGAACCTGCCGCGCAGAGCCCACGGCGAGGATGCCTGCCTCGGGCGGGTTGATAATGGCAGCGAAGTTTTCGACATCGAACATACCCAGGTTGCTCACCGAGAAGGTCGAATTCTCAATATCATCCGTCTTGACCTTGCCATCGCGAGCGCGGCCCGCCATGGTTTTCAGCTCCATCGAAATCTGGCGCAGCGGCTTCTGATCGGCATCCCGACAGACGACGGTAAGCAGCCCGCCTTCCACCGCGACTGCCACGCCGACATTCACAGCGCCGTGCCGCAGGACCTTATCCCCCTGGAGCGCCGAGTTCAGATTGGGGAACTCCCGCAGCGTCAGCGCCACGGCGCGCACAATGAAATCGTTGACCGAAATCTTCCCCTCGTCCGGCAAGTATGCATTAACCTGCTTGCGCAAGTCCATGAGCGCGTCCATCTGATATTCGTGCGTCACGTAGAAATGCGGGACCGTGCTCTTGGATTCGGCCATGCGCCGGGCGATGATCTGCCGAAGCTTGGTGGGCGTGACGACCTCATCCTCACGGCGAACCACCACAGCGGAAGGCGGAGCCGGGAAGACTGGGGTTGCCGAGGGCATTGCGGCACCGCTCTGTGCAGCCGCGGATTCCACATCCTTGCGAGTGACGCGACCACCGGGGCCGGTACCGGAAACGCGTGAGAGGTCGATCCCAGAATCGCGCGCGATGCGCTTCGCCAGGGGCGAAGCTTTGACGGGGCCTCCTGCGGCAGAGGCAGCCAGGACCTGGCTGGGGGCCTGCGCCTGCTGGGCCGTCGGTTTCGGCTGCTGGACCGCCCCAGCTTCCCGGGCAGGCAGCGCAGAGGGCTTGGCAGTCTTGCTGGCGCCTGCCGCCTTGTCGCTGATCGGCTCATCCTTGCTGCCGACGATGGCGATCGCGGCGCCAATGGGTACGACCGAGCCCTGATCGACAAGAAGTCTGCGCACAACGCCGCTGGCCGACGATTCGACCTCGACCGTAGCCTTGTCGGTCTCGATCTCTGCCAGCACATCACCCTTGTTAATCGTCTCGCCCTCGTTCCGAACCCATCGGACGAGCGTGCCCTCCTGCATATCGAAGCCCAGCTTGGGCATTGTGATGGTCTCGGCCATTACAGCACCTCTCTCACCGCGGCGAGCACGTCCTCCACCTGTGGAAGCGCGGCCTGTTCCAGCGTCCGGTTGTACGGAAGCGGAACCTCGTCCTGGGCTACGCGCTTCACCGGCGCATCCACGTAGTCGAAGGCCTCTTCGTAGATGCGGCTGGCGATCTCACTGCCGACGCCGTAGGACTTCCAGCCCTCTTCCACCACGACGGCGCGGTTGGTCTTCTTGAACGACTCGAGAACGGGGCCCATATCGAGCGGGCGGAGCGAGCGCAAGTCGACGACCTCCGATTCGATGCCTTCCTGGGCAAGCTGGTCAGCCGCCTTCATCGAGATCTCCAACCCCTTGGAGTAGGTGACGATGGTCACGTCCTGACCGGCGCGCTGTACCTTGGACTGACCGATCGGGACCGTGAATTCCCCGTCGGGCACATCGCCTCGCACCTGGTACATGGTTGCATGTTCAATGAAGAGCACGGGATCGTTCGACCGGATGGCGGACTTGAGCAAACCCTTGGCGTCCGCCGGAGTGCCCGGGGCCACGACCTTGAGACCCGGGAAGTAGGCGAAGATGGCATCTGGAGTCTGCGAGTGCGTGGCGCCCAGCTGACGACCGCCGCCGCCCACGGTGCGGATGACCAGAGGCAGCTTGAACTGCCCGGCAAACATGTAGTGCAGCTTGGCGGCTTCATTGACGATGTGATCCATGGCAGCGAACGCGAAGTTGATGGTCATGAGCTCCGCCACCGGCCGCTCGCCCACCAGAGCAGCGCCAATAGCCGCGCCTACGATACCCGCTTCTGCGATGGGCGTATCGCGGACGCGCTCACCGCCGAAATGATCGTAAAAGCCGCGTGTCACCGCGTAGGAGCCCCCCCATACACCGACTTCCTCGCCCAGGATAAAGACTGAAGGATCTCGCTCCATTTCCTCCCACAGGGCCTGTGATATTGCTTCGCGCATTGTGATGTGTGCCATCGTCGTTGCCTGCCCTCTGTCTCAGTCCGCGTACACGTCTTTGTAAAGCTCTTCCAGCGGCGGCTCCGGGGACGTCTCCGCAAATTCCACGGCCCGGTCCACCTCTGCCAGAACTTCCGAATCGGTCTCATCCAGGGCCTTGTCCGTGGCGACCTTGTTCTCCGTCAGGTACTTGCGATAGATCCCGATCGGATCGCTCTCCTCCCATTTCTTGACCTCTTCCTGCTTGCGGTAGCGCTCGGGGTCGCCCATGGAATGCCCGCGGAAACGATACGTGTCGAGCTCGAGGAGGTAGGGGCCGCTGCCCGAGCGCACCGTCTCGATAGCCTTCTTAGCGGCTTCGTACACCTTCATGACGTCCATGCCATCGGCGCGCTCGCCGGGCATGTTATAGCCGCGCGCCTTGTCCGCGATGGATGCGACGGCCGAGGCGCGCTCGACCGAGGTGCCCATGCCGTAAATGTTATTCTCACACACCCACAAGACGGGCAGGCTCCAGACTTTCGCCATATTCAGGGCCTCGTGGAAGAAGCCGATGTTCGTGGCTCCATCGCCGAACATGCAGATCGTGACGTTGTCGCGCTTGCCATACCTATCCCCCAGGGCCATTCCCATCGCAATCGGCAGATGCGCGCCCACAATGGCATGACCACCCCAGAAGTTTTTGCCGGGATCCGCCATGTGCATGGAGCCGCCCTTGCCATGCGACGTGCCGGTCGACTTGCCAAGCAGCTCGGCCATCACCTGATTGGCCGGGATGCCGCAGTTAATGGCGACGCCGTGATCGCGGTAGGCCGTGATGACCCGATCGTTCGGTTGGCGGGCGGCGATCAAACCGGTCGAGACGGCCTCCTGCCCGATATACAGGTGCATGAAGCCGCCGATCTTTCCCTGCTGATAAAGCTCCGCGCCGCGCTCTTCGACGCGGCGAATTAGTACCATTTGATGGTACAGCTCGAGTTGGTCTTTTTTGTTCATCAATTCTCCGATGATTTCAGGCGCCGACTTTATACGCCAGCACGGTGCCGCACATCCTGTTGTAGTTCTACTAGAACCCCGGAACCCGCCCGACGTTGTTACCGTCTTCCAAACGGCAGATTATATCAGACAAGGCAAATGAGCCGCGTTGCAGCCGAGAGGGGCGTGCAACCGCAGAAGCTTCGCGGTGTTGAAAATAATCATCTTAGAGTCTCAGGAGGCTTATCGATGAAAAGCGCGTCGTTCCGAACCCTGGCGACCTGGTGCGCATTCCTGGCCGGGATCGCGGGGCTCCTGTATGCTCTCTCGTTCGTCATCCTACAGAACACGCTGCTGAGCGCGCTGTTCCTGCTGCTCGGCGGCGTGGCGTCCGTCGTGGTGTGGACGGGGCTGTACGCTCACCTGCATGACATCGAAGCGCCGTTCCCGCTGCTGGCGCTGCTGCTCAGTGTCGGCGCGGCGTCAGGATCGATCATCCACGGAGGGTACGACCTTGCCAACGCCATCCACCCGCCGGCGACCATCAACCAGGACCTTCCGAGCGCCATCGATCCTCGCGGCCTGCTGACGTTCGGCCTGGGCTGCCTGGGGTTGCTGGTCTTCGCATGGTTGATCGCGCGTGACCGGGCCTTGCCCAGCGCTCTCGCCTACCTGGGCTATGCTTCGGCGGCGCTCATGGCGGTGCTGTACCTGGGAAGGCTCATCATTCTGCAAGCGACAAACCCGGTGATCGTCATCGCAGCCGTATTGGAAGGATTCTTGCTGAACCCCATCTGGCTGATCTGGCTGGGAATTGCTTTCCGGCGACTGCGCAACTGAGCCCGCAGGTGTGATGCGTCCCCGCCTGCCGGAAACGCAGCCTATCGGCCGGTGAGATTGGTCTCACGGAATCCAATGCGCCTACTCCGCAACTACGAGACGACAGG
>DATKAF010000210.1:0-4075 GCA_035498395.1 Anaerolineales bacterium | reverse complement strand
ACAGCGCGACGCCGGAGAATTTCGTTTCGCCCGCAGCGCGCGGGGCGCGGATATAGTCCAGCGTGACAGTGCGGAAGCCGACCCAGGCGAACAGCCCCTTCATGAAGCGCTGGCGCTCGGGCAGTTGCTTCAACGCATTCACCACGGCGCGGTCCATGAGCCGGAAATCGCCGACATTTTCAGGTATCTTCGTCTTCGAGAGCTTGTTGTGCAGTTGGTAGAACCAGGCAGCCGTCTTGCGCTTCAGCAGCCCGTCGGAGGAGCGGTCGATACGCCGGGCCAGCACAACCTCCGCCCCCTCGCGCCAGGCCTTCACCATATCGGCGATCAGCTCCGGCGGATCCTGTAGATCGGCGTCGATGGGAATCACCGCCTCACCGTTAGCGGCATCGATGCCGGCGGTCAGCGCCGCTTCCTTGCCGAAGTTGCGCGAGAATTCCAGTACGCGGAAACGCGGGTCGACCTGCGCCAGGGCGACGAGCTTCAGCAGCGTGCCATCCTTGCTGCCGTCATCGACACAGACAATCTCCCAGCGTGTATCAGGGACGGTTTCGAGAGCCGGAAGGATGGAATCGGCGAAGGACTGGATCGCTTCAGCCTCGTTATAGAACGGCACGACAAGGGAGAGCAGCTGGGTCATGGGGCGGGCACCGTGAAGATGGTTACGTCGTCAACCTGGCGCACGGGCCAGCCGAGCGTGGCGATGGCGGCCACCATGGCCGCGTTAGCCCCCGGCCCCGCCACCACATACTGCGCGCCGTTCTGTTCCGCATAGTGGGTGAATTCCGCCAGGAAATCCGGCTCCATGACATTACCGAACATTTCGCCCACCGCCTTGTAGGCCTGCGCCGGCTTCGGCGGAAAGCCGAGATACCCGCCGACCTCGGTGAAGCCGAAGCGATTCTGCTCATGCCAATAGGAGGACGGACCATTGATGGCGAAGGGCAGAATAAGCAAGCGCGGATTTTGCCCCAGCACCGCCTGCACCCGGCCGGGAGCAAAAAATCCGGCATCGGGCAGAGGCCGCCACGGGTGCGGCTGCGGCAGCAATGCCAGGCAGGCCAACCCCGCCAGCACGTAGCGCCCGGCGCGCCTCCCCGGCCGCGCCAGCCAGCTGGCCGCGATGATGCCGCTGGCCAGCGCCGTGAACATGGCGAAGCGCACGGTCAGCGCCGAGCCCAACAGCGGCAGGTGCACCACCAACATCCACGGCAGCGTGATGGAGGAATAATGCCCGCCGATCCACAACCTTGGCCCGAAGCTGCAGATCAGCATCACCAGGAAGGCCGCCACCAGCAGCCGCCCGCGTGGCGTGCCGCCTTGGTTGCGCGCGTAAAGCCAGATGATCAGCAGCAGCGGCAGGCCGAGATAGACATCCTGCTCCTGCGGCCCGCCATTGAAATGCGCGGAAACCGCCCGGAACGGCCCGCCGAACAGATTGACTGCCGACGGAATGAAGACATTCAGCAGATCGCCAGTGAAAAAATAGGGCCAGGCGTCGGGATGGTGGATGAGCCCGTAATGCCGCGCCATGGAAACCAGCAGCGGCGCCAGCGGCAGCGCCACGAAGGGAGCGGTATAGAGCGCATCACCCACCAGCCGGCGCAGCGCGGCGCGGCGCGGCTCCAGGTACAAGTAAGCAAACGCCCAGACCATGGCTCCGAACACGAACAGCATGGCAAAAATTTCGATACAGAAAAGGAACTGCGCCAGCAGCAGCAGCGCCGCCCAGCCTACCGCCGCCGGGCGGGAAAGCTCATCGTCCAGCCGCTTGAGCACCACCAGCAGTAATGCCGGCACGCAGAAAATGACGGCGAGATTCAGCGCCGACATGTCCTGCCCCATTTCGTAGCTGGAAAAGCCGAACAGGGAGCCGCCGATGAGCGCAGCCGCGAAATCGCGCGTGACATGGCGGCAGAGGAGATACGCGAACCAGGCGGCCATGGGCGGCGCGGTGATGATGAGCAGATTATAGCTGAGCACCGGCCCGGCCAGCGCCGTCACCGGCCAGAAGAGCAGCGCCAGCAGCGGCACCGAGGTGATCCACAGCGTCGAGACGCCATAGGGATACCAGATCAGTCTAGTGAAAAACGGGGCGAGATGATGCGTGAGGGCATAGGGCCACCAAGCCAGGAACCAGGGGGAATCATAGGGGTCCGCGCCCACGCCGGAGAGCTGATGCGTGAGCGAGGCGCCATGCACGGTGACGGCCCATCCATAGACGGCGTAGAGCGCCAGCGCCAGCAGAGACTGAACGCGGGGCGAGCTTCTGTTCAACGCGGGGCCTCCGGAGCCGTGAATAGTGTCTCATCGCCATTAATCCGGCACAGCCTGCGGGCGGCGGCGGTTCATATCTGCTGGGTACGGTGGAACAGGTCCTGAATCAAGCGCTTGCCGGGTCGTTCCGCCAGAGCGGCAGGACCAGCGCCAGAAGACAGAGCGCCCCCCGGCGGCGCCCAGAAAACCGCCACGAACAGAAATCCCCTGGTAAAAACCCAGAGCCAAGCCAGAGCCCCCATCCGCCGTCACGCCCCGTGGGCGGTGACCGCCCGGCGAGGAGCATGCCCCCCACGCACCCAGGAGCCGGCCAGACTTCATATCCCCGGCTCCATCAGCACCATGGCGCCTCGTGGCGCGGTGAGCCGCCGCCAGTCGGTGCGCAGCTGGGCAAAGACAAAGGCGGCGAAATTGACCACCAGACACCACCACAGCCCGTCACGCAACAGCCACACAAAGATGCGCGGATACAGCCCCGCCATCCCCAGCGCCTGGCGCAGCGGCGCTTCCCACAGCAGCACCAGCACCACGAGGGCCAAAAGCCGCGCCGGCACGCCCTCATTGCCCGGAGGCACCGCCATCTCCTGCACGGCCGGTAGCGCGAAAAGCAGAAAAATGCCGCGATAATCATAATTCTCGGCGGCCAGGAAGCAGAACGCGATGAGCATGGCGCCCGCCAGCAGGAACAGACGGCGCGGATCGTCCAGCCGCGCCAGCGCCGCCTCATAGCCCGGCGCCAGCCGCCAGGCGGCGAGCAGCGCCAGTGCGATCAGCCCCCAGGTGCCGAGCAGGACATATTGGGCGAAATGCGGTGCCGCGATCGCGGTGAAATAGTCCGGCGGCGTGGGGTCAAGCGTCAGCACCGGGGAGAAGACCAGCAGCGCCAGGCCGAACGGGATATTCATGGCGCTGAACCCCCCGCGATAAGGCAGCCCGGCGGGCAGTCCCGCCACCGCAATCTGGCTGTCACGGCCAAAATGCACCAGAAACAGCACGGCCCCGGCCAGCACCACGCCCGCCACCAGCGCCAGACGCGCACGGCTCTCGCGCAGCATCAGCCCCAGCAGCACGGCGGGGTAGAATTTCAGCGCCCCGGCGAAGGCGAACACGCCATAGGCGGCGAGCGACCAAATCTGGCACGCGCGCAACAGCCACACCCCGCCGGCCAGCAGGACAAAAATCACCGCATCGACATTCGCCGCCTCCAGCGCATACATCACCATGCCCGAGCACAGTGCCAGGCAGCGCCCCGCCAGCTGCCACGCTGAGCGGGCGGGCGGCAGACATGCGCAGGCGGTGATGAAGGCGGCGGCGATGAGCAGCCCTAGCCAGATGCCATCGGCGGGGCCGAACGGATAGAGCAGGCTGCGCAGCATGAAGGGCGAATAATTGAATGTGCCGCCATTCATGCACGGGTTGGCCACGAACACATTCATGCCCTGGCGCCAGCACGCCCCCGCCTGTAGGATCGAGACCAGATCGCCAAAAGGCGGGCGGTGGGGTGTGGCGTCAAACAACCCGATGAGCGACTCATAGGCCGGGCGCCAGCAGCGCCACACTGCCACGAGCAGGACATAGACCATCGCCGCGGCCAAGCTGGGGCCGAACCTGTAGACCATGCGCCGCATGCCCGCTCCTTGCTGGTTTCTGGGTTGGTTTCAGGCCTTCGGGTCGGTCAGCCCGGTGGCGCGGATGCGCGCCGCCTCCTCATCCCAGCCCGGCCGCTCGGCCACGCGCAGGAATAAATCCACCTTGGTCTCGAACAGGCGTATCAGCTCCGCCCGGGCGCGGGCGCCGA
>DATKAF010000209.1:0-6158 GCA_035498395.1 Anaerolineales bacterium | reverse complement strand
GAGACGCAGGTGATCTTCGCGAGCAACGAGGGTGGCACGATCGGCGCGGCGATGGCTGTCAAGCAGGCCGGTCTGGCGGGGAAAGTGGCGGTGTTCGGATATGATGGCTCCGACCAGTTGACCAGTATGGTCCTGAGTGGGGACAACATCCTGCTCGGCACTGTAGCGCAGGATCCGTACACGCAGGGCTACATGGCTGTGGAAGCGCTGGCCAAGACCCTCAATGGTGAGACCGTTGCAGATGCCGGCAAGATGACCATCGTCCCCGGCACGTATCTGGGTGTCAGCGATCTAGATGCCGTAAAGGCATGGCGCGAGGCTAACGGCCTGCCGTAAAATCAACCAACAACACAAGATGTTACAGCTTAGGACAGGGAACCTTTGAGAGGGTAGGGTCCCTGTCCCGGCTGGAAATCCCCAGACAATGCCTTGCGCGGTTGCATCCCCCGCGCGCTCTGTGCGGTGAACTCGCAAGGCAAGCCCCGGACAAGGTGAAGGCAATGGGCGCTGTTGAGATCAGAACCGAGCACATCGTCAAAGATTACCCCGGTACGCGCGCTCTCGATGACGTCGATGTCTGCTTCGATAGCGGGCGCGTGCACGCCGTGGTGGGGAAGAACGGATCCGGAAAATCGACCCTCATCAAGATCCTGGCCGGCGCCGTGAAGCCCACGTCGGGGCGGTTCTTTCTGAACGATCAGGAGCTGAGCTTCGAATCAACGGCGGACGCCTATGAAAAGGGGATCGTGACGGTGTACCAGGAGATGAGCCTGGTGCCCGGCCTCTCCGTCGCAGAGAACATCCTGCTGGGCCGGCTGCCCATGAAGTATGGGGCCATCGATTGGAGGAACACTTACCGGCAGGCCGGCGAGCTGTTGCGCCAGATGAAAGCCGATATTGATCCCCATGAAATGACCTACCGGCTCAGCATGTGGCAGATGCAGGTGGTGGAGATCACCAAAGCGCTTAGCTTCAACCCGGCTGTCATCATGCTGGATGAGCCCACGTCTGCACTGGCGCAGCACGAGGTGGAGAACCTGTTCGATGCCGTTCGCACGCTGCGCGATCAGGGCGTGGTCGTCATCTACATTACGCACAAGCTGCAGGAGCTGCCCAGGATCGCGGATACGGTCACCGTGTTGCGCGATGGCAAGTCGGTGGGGACGGTCGAGATGAAGACCGTTGAGAACAAGGACATCATTGCGATGATGTTCGGGAAAGTGGAATTGAAGGACCGACCAAAGGACATACAGGTCAGCAATGAGGTCGTGATGCAAGTGAGGGGGTTGAGCCGGGCGGGCTGGTACGACGACGTGAGTTTTGAGCTCCGGCGCGGGGAAGTTCTCGGCATCGCCGGGATGCTTGGATCGGGGCGGACGGAGCTGCTGCGCGGCATCTTCGGCGCCGATCCGGTGGACCGCGGTGAAGTCGTGATCGAAGGCGTTACCTATAAGAACACAAATCCAATTCAAATGGTCGAGGCCAGAGTCGGCCTCACCCCCGAAAATCGGAAAACCCAGGGGCTGATCCTGATCCATTCCATTCGGGACAACCTCTGTTATGCGAGCATGAACATTACTGCGAATGGCTGGGTGGAAAACAAGCGCAAGCGGAACCAGTTTGCGGAGCGCCAGGTGAAGGAGCTGGATATCCGGCTTTCGTCCCTGGACGCCTCCTGCAATTCCCTCTCGGGTGGCAATCAACAAAAAGTGGTGGTCGGAAACTGGCTGAACATCAGCCCGCACATCATGCTCTACGATGAGCCCTCGCGCGGCATCGATGTGAACGCCAAGCAGCAGGTCTTCGAGATCATGTGGACGGAGGCGCGCAAAGGCGTGTCCTCGATCTTTGTCTCGACCGAACTGGAAGAGCTCCTGGAAGTCTGCCATCGCATCCTGATCATGCGGCACGGCCGGATCGTGCAGGAGCTTTCTCCGGACGCCGTGAACACCAACGAGCTCTATGAACTGTGCATGCGAGGAGAGGATTGATATGACTACCATCGCGGCAAGCCGGCCGGCCTTCGACCAGCGAAAGCTCGTGATCTTCCTGCTCGACCACATTATCGAGATGTGCCTGCTGGCCCTGATCATCCTGCTGACATTCACGTCGCACGGCTTCCTGACCTGGGCGAACTGGATGAACATCTTCCGGAGCAATTCGCTCAAAGGCGTGATCTCGCTGGGCATGACGCTGGCGATCATCGCAGGCTTGATCGACCTGTCCATCGGTTCCACCGTGGGTCTGACGGGTGTGATCGTTGCGCTCGTATGCAGAGAGATGGTGGCGCGCGGCGGGAACGTGAACGTGGCCTGCCTGATCGGCATGGGCATCTGCCTGGCTATGGCCGCCGGAATTGGCTGGTTCTACGGGTATTTTCAGCACAAAATGGGAATGCCGCCGTTCATCATTACCCTGGCAGGCAAGTTCGCCCTGTTTGGTCTCGCCGGTATACTCTCCGGATTCCCGATCGCCAATCAGTTCCCGGACTGGTTCAACCAGGGCGGCATGGGCCGCGTGGGAGGCTCGAACGGTATCCCCATTCCGGCCATCGTGCTGGCCGTGACGTTTGTGATCGTCTTATTCATCGCGAATTACACCAAGACCGGACGCGCCACCTACGCAGTCGGGGGCAACCCGGAGTCTGCGCGCCTGAGCGGCATCAACGTCGGCAGGACCAAGGTCCTGATCTTCATTATCGTGCAGGCGCTGGCCGTCATTTCCGGCTTCATGTACTCGGGGCAGGTGATGTCCGGCACGTACAGCTTCGGCGCGGGATGGGAGCTGGATGTGATCGCAGCGGTCATCGTGGGCGGCACCAGCTTCAATGGCGGCGCGGGCTCGGTCTGGGGCACGCTGGTCGGCATCGTCTTCATGGGGGTGATCGGCAATGGCATGACGCTGCTGAACTTCGATATCTACACTCAGAACGTGGTGCGGGCGGTGATCCTGTTCCTGGCCGTGCTGCTGAGCTCGTACCGCGCCAAGGCGAAGGCGTAAACGGTGCAACCAGGATGAATGCTCAATAACGGGTAACCGGCAGACAACCATGAACGGCTTGTATGGAGGCATCGAGGCGGGAGGTACGAAGTTCATTTGCATGGTCGGCTCCGGGCCATCGGATGTGGTGGAAGAAGCGCGGTTCGACACCACCACCCCCACCAACACCATACAGCATGCGATTGACTTCTTCCGACCCTACGTCAGCCGGAACCAGTTGGCTGCCGTCGGCATTGCGGCGTTCGGACCGGTAGATCTGGATGCGTGTTCCCCGACCTATGGCTATATCACAACCACGCCCAAACCGCATTGGAGCCAGGTTGACCTGTGGGGCACGGTCCAGCGGGAACTCAGGCTCCCCGTCGCCTTCGATACGGATGTGAACGCCGCGGCATTTGGCGAGCAGTTCTGGGTGCCGCAGCGCGAGCAGCTCGATCCCCTGCTCTATATGACCGTCGGCACAGGCATCGGCGTTGGCGTCGTCGTGAACGGATCACCCCTGCACGGCCTGATGCACGCAGAGGCCGGACACTGCCTGCTGCCGCACGACCGGCAAAGTGACCCATTCGACGGGGTATGCCCGTATCACGGAGATTGCTTGGAGGGCCTGGCGTCGGGCCTGTCCATGCACCGGCGCTGGGACCGATCACCGGAGAAGCTCCCGGCAGACCACCCGGGTTGGAAGTTGGAGGCGGAGTACCTCGGCAAGGCCATCACCAACCTGATCCTCACCTACTCGCCACGGCGCATTATCCTCGGCGGCGGGGTGTCGCACCATGTGGGCCTGCACGGCGCCGTCCGCGAAAACGTCCTCAAATACCTGGCGGGCTATCTGCATTCCCCCATGCTGGATGACCGGATCGACGAATACATCGGGCCGCCGGTGTTGGGGAACCGCTCGGGCGCATTGGGCGCCATCGCGCTGGCAATCCAGCTCACAACAAAACTATAGACCAGGAAGCGGGCAGGCGCCCGCTTCGAGTTTCCGGTATGCTCTCAGCCTTTTTCATTCTGACCCGGATCGTCTCAAACCCCCTCTCCAATGTGTTCCAGAAGAAACTCGGCGTGCATGCCGATGCACGTGTGATCATCCTTGTTACCCAATTGCTGCTGATGCTCGCGTGCCTGCCGATGCTTTTCTACTATCCGCCTGCGCAGATGGGGAGCGGGTTCTGGGAGAACATGCTGCTGTGTACGCTACTGGCGGTAGGGGGCAACACACTCATTGTGGCCGCACTGAGGAGCGCCGATCTATCGATCCTGGGACCGCTGAACGCCTATAAAGCCATCGTGGGGTTGTTCCTGGGCGCCATCATCCTGGGAGAACTCCCGAGCCTGCTCGGCTTTGCAGGTGTGCTGCTGATCCTCGGCGGCAGTCTGTTCATTGCGGGGCGGCCGCCAGGCGTCGAGTCGAACCGGACGGCGCTGCTCGAGTTGTTCAAGAACCGCGGCGTGCAACTGCGCTTTGCAGCTCTTCTCCTATCGGCGGCGGAAGCAGTGTTTCTAAAGAGAGCCCTGCTCACGTCGTCACCGGGTGCAACCTTCGTATACTGGTGCATGCTGTGCATGCCGCTTGCGGCCGCCGTAGCGTTCCTTGGCCTGCGGCGCCGGCTGGCAACTGAGCTTGACAGCGTACGCCGCGATCCGCCTTCGTGCCTGTGGCTGGCCTTGACAACAGGCCTGATGCAATTCTCGACCCTCTATACCTTCAGCTTTCTCCAGGTCGGGTACTCGCTGGCCCTTTTCCAGACATCGGCGCTGCTGAGCGTTCTCTTCGGCTATCACTTGTTCCAGGAACAGCACCTCGCACGCCGGTTGCTCGGCGCAGGCGTGATGATCGCAGGAGCGACGTTGATCGTGATATTTGGAGGCAAAGGCAGCTTGTGAAGAGCTGGCGGCTCCTTGGTTGGATCGGTCATCGGGGAGCGGGTCGGTCTCTGAGACGGCATCCATTCCAAGGGTGCCGTCCCACGCCCAATCGCTCAAGCGCCGATCACCTTCAGTTCCCTGTCGAAGGTGCTCAAACTCTCACTCCCTCGCGCATGGACCAGGACATCGTCTTCAATGCGGACGCCTCCCCAGCCTTCCACATAGATGCCCGGCTCCATCGTTGCCACCATGCCGCTGGCAAGCTGCATCTTATTGCCTGCTACCAAATACGGCCCCTCGTGTACTTCCAGACCCAGGCCGTGCCCGGCGCGGTGGATGAAATTTGGTCCGAAGCCTGCGGCTTCGATGACGGAGCGGACGGCCTTATCAACCGCCTCACAGGCCACCCCGGGACTGATCGATCTGCGCCCGGTTTCATTGGCATCCAGCACTGCCTGATAGATTTGCCGCTGGCGTGCGTCGGGCTCCCGCCCAACTACAAATGTCCGGGTCAAGTCGGCATAATAGCCTTCGATCGTAGCCACGAAATCGAATAACAGCAAGTCCCCACGCGCTATGCGGCGTTCCGTTGGACCGCCGTGTGGAAGCGCCGAGCGTGGACCGCTCAACACCTGCGGCTCGCCCGGTACGCTGTCAGCGCCATGCAGCAATAACGCGCTGCTGAGCCGGCAGGCAACCTCCCGTTCGGTCATGTTGGGCGATATGCCCGATATGACTTCTGACAGGGCGGCTTCACAGACCTGGACGGCCCTCCGCGTGGCAACAATTTCGTCTCCATCCTTGCACAGGCGCAGCGGAGCCATGATGTCCTCCGCCTGCCCGATCTGCACGTCCGGCAGGATCTGCCGTACCAGCCGGTATTCCATGACACGCATGCGCAGGTCCTCAACTGACAGGCTTTCCATGGCCGGCAATGCCGTCACGGCCTGGCGTGCAGCGTCCTGCGGCCCCTTGGCATCCTCCCAGGCAAATACGCGCGCGGGGAAGGCAGCCTGGCTGTCCCACTTGACCTTCTCCAGGACCGGTAGTACCAGGACCGGCTCCTGCCGGGCAGGGATGATGAAGATCGTGGCGCGCTCCATCAGGCCGAAGTCCAGCCCTGTCAGCCAGCGTAAGTTCGCGCCAGGGATCAACGCCAGACAATCCACACTATTTGCCTGGAGCGCCTGTTGCACCTGTTCGAGCCGCCTACTTGTCAGATCCATTTTTTCACCTGATGCTTCGTCGATCTGGAGGGCAGTCAGACGGGACCGGTCGACCTGCCCGTT
>DATKAF010000208.1:0-8990 GCA_035498395.1 Anaerolineales bacterium | reverse complement strand
CCGGCCAAGTTCGCCGCGATCACCTTCGTGGAGGTTTTACTCCAGACCGCCATTATGGGCCCGTGGACCGTGGCATGGATGAAGCGCTGGCGAGTCGGTGAAGAAAGCGCCGCCGCGGCTGCCGTGCCTGCTATACAGAAGACCTAGTCCGAAACCTGACGAGCGGGATTCCCGCTTCCCTAGCGTATGAGCCCGCACACATCGCCAGTCCGCACTGTAGCAGGCAACCATGCTATTTGAGACGATCGATGGCCTAAACATACCGAAGATCGGCTTCGGCACGTACAGCTTTGGCGGCGGCATGATGGCGAACCATTCGCACGACGCGAAGGGTTTGGCGGGGCTGCGGTCGGCGCTAGATCTGGGATACACTCATTTTGATACGGCCGAATCTTACGCAGCCGGGCATAGCGAAGAGCTGATCGGGCGCGCCGTGCGCGAGAGCGGCATTGCGCGGGATTCTCTTTTCATCACGTCGAAGATCAGCCCACATCACCTCGGCTACGACCATGTCATCAAGTCGTGTGAAGGCAGCCTGCGCCGCCTGGACGTGGAGTACCTGGACCTCTACCTGATCCACTGGCCTCGGCCGGGCATGAGATTACCCGAGACCTTCCGGGCGCTGAACAAGCTCGCCGCTGATGGCAAGATCCGGCACCTGGGGGTCAGCAATTTCGACGTGAAGCTGTTGGAGCTATCGCGGGGTCTGTCCGAAACGGGCATTCTGACAGACCAAGTACCCTACAGCCTCGGAAATCGCTCTTATGCGAAGAACGGCGTGCTGGCGTACTGCCAATCCAAAGGCATGATCCTCACCGCGTACACGCCGCTGGACCTGGGGCGCTTCAAATCGCACAAGGTTGCCATCGCCATCGCCGCGGCGCATTCCGCCAGCGTCCACCAGACGGCCCTGGCATGGCTGGTCGCGCAGCCCTGCGTGATCGCCATTCCCATGTCTCACAGTCCGGAGCACCAGAGAGAGAACCTGGAAGCAGTCGATGTCCATCTGACCGAAGCAGAGATTAACCAGCTCGCATGAGCGGAGGCAATCCGACCGGGGGAGAATCAGCGTATCAGAAGTAGGCACGACCCGAAAGTTCAGAAGTGCATATTGCCGCGGCAGGTTTATAATGCCGCCCATGCAGTTGTGGAGCCAGCTCGCGCCACAACGCGAGCGCCGCGCCAAAGAGGAGGCCGGGAGAGAGCCGCCCTATCGTGTCATCGTTCACAATGACGATGTCACTCCCATGGAATTCGTAACCCACATCCTCCTTACGGTGTTCCTCGTGCCAGCGGAGAACGCGGTCACGATCATGTACACGGCTCACCTGAATGGATCGTCCTACGTGCAAACGCTGCCCAAAGCGGAGGCACGCAAGCGAATCAACAAGGCCCATTTCGCTGCCCGGATGCAGAACTTTCCTTTAACGTTCACAATGGAGCCGGAATAGCCCTTGGACACCCTGCAATCCCTTACCGAGATCAACCTGGACGACCTGGTCAACGCGTTCGGCTGGCAGAACCAGCCGGTGTTGTCGCGCATGGTGCGTCGGACCTTTGCCGGGCCGGCACGCGAGTTCGCACGCCAGATGGTGGAGTTCGATTCGCTGATCGGCTCGCGCGGGCTGGCGGAGGCGGCCTGCCTGGCGCAGCGGTATTACGTGAAGAACGTGCGCGTGTACGGCGCGGAACGGCTGCCGGACGGTCCCAGCCTGATCCTGGCGAACCACCCGGGCATGACCGATACGCTGGCACTGTTTGCGGCGGCGGCGCGTCCCGATACGAAGGCGCTAGCCCTGGATCGCCCGTTCCTGCTGTCGTTGCCGAACCTGAGCCGCCAGCTCATGTTCGTCACAGACGAGCCGAGCGAACGCGTTTCCATGGTGCGCCGCGCCGTCCGCCACCTGCATGCGGGTGGATCCGTCATGACGTTCCCCGCCGGGCACAACGAGCCGGACCCGGAACACTACCCGGGCGCCGTGGAATCACTGGAGACGTGGACGGACAGTGCGAGTGCCTTCGTGCGACTCGCGCCGGAGACGGCCGTGGTCCCCGTTTGCATCCGTGGCGTGATGTGGGACAAGACAGTGAAGAATCCGTTGGCCCGCCTGCGAGCAACTCCGCTTGACCAAATGCTGGTCTCGACGGCGTTCCAGCTGCTGGCGAATGTGGCGCTCAAGATGCAGCCTGTCGTGCCCACGATCCAGATCGGCGCGCCCATCCGGGTCGGCGATCTACCGACAGGCGAGCCAGCCGGGCTGCATCGCGCCGTACTTGATGCCATGCGGCAACTGATAGAGTGCCCGCCGGAGGGCGAAGGACGGTTGCTCTTTTGAACGAGCCGATATCATCCGCATCTCAAGGGGGTCTTGCGTCCGAGGAAGGCATGCCCTTCGCCGCCATTCGTGAATTGTCACCGGCGGTACCTGCGCGCCGACCTGGAGGGCATCATCGTCGGATGAATTCGCGCCGGTGGATGCGGACGGGCTTGATCGTTGCGTTGGCCGCACTGCTGTATTTCGCACTGCGGCAGGCACCCATGGCCGAGATCGGGCATGTGCTGGCGCGCATCCACTTGTGGCAGATCGCGGTATTGCTGGCAGTGGACGGGCTCATCTACGGGCTGGTCACCGGCCGCTGGTGGCTGGTAGTCCGCGCAGAACGCCCAACGGCGCGGTTCCTGCCGATGCTGGCGGTTCGGCTTTCGGTCTTCGGCGTCAGTTACTTCACCATCGGGCCGCAGATCGGAGGTGAGCCGCTCCAAGTGCTATATCTCCAGCGCGAACAGGGATTGACCTATACGCGCGCAACGGCATCGGTCATCCTCGACAAGCTGTTCGAGCTACTAAGCAATTTCGTTCTGCTATCATTCGGGCTTCTGGCAGTCTTCCACTCAGGGATCCTGAGAGGCTCTTCAGCTCCGTCCCAACTGGCGATCGTCATTCTCGTGCTGGTCGTCTCGTGGCCCTTGGCACATATCGTGCTTCTGCGGTTCGGCGTTTATCCTATATCGGTGCTGATCGGGCTCCTCGGCCGGCGGCGGCGCGGCAAGACCGCCCGCTTCATCCAAGCGGCAGAGCACCTGGCAGGGCAATTCTGCCGGCGCCACACTGCCAGTATGGCGGCCATCCTGGGAGTTTCGCTGCTGGCCGCCCTGGCTACCGTAAGCGAATACGCGCTGATAGCGTCCTTCCTGCAGATCCGGCTGCCGTTTTGGGCGCTCGTAACAGCCTGGACAAGCGGCTGGCTCGCCTTCCTGGCCCCGCTGCCCGGCGGACTTGGAGCGCTGGAGGCCAGCCAGGTCTGGACGTTGGGCTTCTATGGAATAACTGCCGCGGCCGCGGTGAGCGTCGCTCTGCTCATGCGTGCGCGCGATTTGCTTATCGGAGGGGTTGGCCTGCTTCTGGCGGGCGGCGCAACCTGGAAGCCGGGACATCCAAAGAACACCGACAATACGTATGCCTAGTTACAGCATATCCGTGGGACCAACCGGGTGTTGTAAGGGCATATTCAATGGAGAGAGACACTATGAAAACATCGACGGTTCGCCGTGAGGTGGCTGCCCGCATTCCGACTCGCCACGGTACGTTTCAGTTGATGCTGTTTACAACACCCATTGACAACAAAGAGCACATGGCGTTGGTGATGGGTGACGTGCGCGACAAGGAGAACGTGATCGTGCGCGTACATTCAGAATGCTTCACCGGGGATGTGCTCGGCTCGGTCCGGTGCGATTGCGGCGAGCAACTGGAGGGCGCGATGCAGATGGTGGGCCAGGCAAAGCAGGGCGTGATCCTGTACCTGCGCCAGGAGGGCCGCGGCATCGGCCTGCTGGACAAGCTGCGAGCGTACAACTTGCAGGACGAAGGGCTTGACACGGTGGAGGCCAACCTGCGGCTCGGTCACGAGCCGGATGAACGGGATTACACTGTTGCCGCGCTGATGCTGGCCGACCTCGGCATCCGGTCTGTGAGACTCATTACGAACAACCCGAAGAAGATCAACGATCTGCGCCGGTTGGGCGTGATCGTCCAGCAGCGTATGCCGATCGAGGTGCCGCCGCGGCCAGAGAACCTGCACTACCTGCGCACCAAAGCCAAGCGGATGGACCACCTGCTGCAGCTGGTTCGGCGGGCCTAGCCCGCACGTACGCTGTACGTCCGCCAGGCGCCATTAGACGTGAAGGAGTCTGTTATGCAAGCAACAAATGTCAACAACAGAGCCACACACTTGCAGGCACGCCACTACGCAATCATCGTGCTCGTGCTCATCACGGCCTGCCTGCACATCGCAGCCGCTCTTGACAAGCAACTCTTCCCGGAGGGTCCCGATCCGCTATTCCTCCTGAACGGGCTGGGATACCTTGGATTGCTGGGGGCGTATTTCCTCCCGATCCCATTCTTCCAGTCCCGTCATCGGCTGGTGTGGTGGGCGCTGTTTCTCTTTGTCATCGTGACCATTCTCGCGTGGGTGCTCATCTGGGTCGGCTTCAATGTGATCCGGGACGGCGTGCCCTTCTTCAGCCACGACTCGTTGTACGGCGTGCCCGCCAAGATCAGCGAAGTGATCCTGTTGTTTCTGCTCTGGCGCGACAAGCCGTAGCCTTGGGAGCACGGGGGAAGTAGAATAGCCGCATGAATTGCAGCGCCGTGTACTTTACCGCTCCAGGCAGGATCGAGTTGCGCGAAGAGCCGGTCCCCGCGCTGGGCCCGGGTGAAGTGCTGGTGGATGTACTGATGTCGGCGATCAGCGCGGGCACGGAGTTGCTGATCTACCGGGGGCAGTTCCCACGTGACCTGGCGGACGCGAACGACACCGTCAGCACCAGCCTCCACTATCCGGTCTGCTATGGATATGCCTGCGTTGGACTAGTCAAAAAACTCGGCGATTCGGTGGACACGAGCTGGAAAGACCGGCTCGTGTTTTCATTCCAGCCTCACCGCTCGATGTTTGTCTGTACGCCCGAGGCGCTCATCCCCGTGCCGGAGGGCATTTCACCGCGCAATGCCCTGTTCCTGCCAAACATGGAGACGGCGGTCAACTTCGTGCAGGATGCCGAGCCGCTTCTGGGAGAATGCGTGCTTGTGCTCGGGCAGGGTATCGTGGGGCTGCTGACAACCAGCCTGCTGCACCAGTTTCCCGTGCAACGCCTTGTTACCGCCGACCGTTATCTGCTGCGGCGGGAGGCCGCCATGGGAATCGGCGTGGATGCCGCGCTCGACCCGACCTTCGAAGACTTCCAGGCGGCCGCGCGGCGCGCCCTGCCTGGCACAGTCCCCGCCTTTGACCTGACGCTGGAACTCAGCGGGAACCCCGCAGCCATCAACGATGCCATCGCCCTGACCATGTTCAGCGGGAGGATCTTGATCGGATCGTGGTACGGAGAGAAGCGGGCGGCGATCGACCTCGGCGGCAGCTTTCACCGCTCGCGCATCAGCGTGATCTCGTCCCAGGTCAGCAGCATCTCGCCCAAGCTGTCGACGCGGTGGACCAAGGCCCGGCGCTTCGAGGTGGCATGGGCTGCGCTCGCCCGCCATCAGCCGGAGAAGTGGATCACGCATAAGTTCCCGGTGGCAGAGGCTGCTGAGGCCTACCGCTTGCTGGACCAATCGCCCGAGGAAGCGATACAGGTCGTGCTGGACTACTCATAGAGCGCGTGCGCGCTCGCCCAGGAGGAGAAGCGATGTACACACTTGGAGTACGGCGTGATTTCATCACGCGCCATTACCTGGTCGGCGGCGACTGGGGACCAGAGAATTTCCCGAACTCCCACCACTACGTGCTCGAACTGCGGCTCAATGCAGCTGAACTGGACGTACACGGGTATCTGGTCGACATTGTGGAAGTCTCACGGCACCTGGACGAGCTGATCAGCTACTTCGGCGAGGTGATGCTCAACGACCTACCCGAATTTCGCGGCCTGAACCCAAGCCTGGAGCACTTTGCGCGCATCCTCACCAAGGAGCTCGACCGGCGCATCCAGGCTCCAAACATCATCCACATCAAGGTGTGCCTGTGGGAGAATGACCACGCCTGGGCTGCATACGAGCTGGAGAAAACGCCGGCGGAGGGCGCGGCTGCGATCTGACCGTAGCGATCTCAGAAGGATACCCTGAGAGCCTTCCCTATCTCCAAGCCGCCGCAAAGGCGGCTATTTCTTTCCGGGTTGGGCCCAGTGAAGAGCGTCGGGGCGCTCGCTCTCGGAGAAGCCGGACAGAACGATCAGCACGTTCGTGACCGTTGAGCCCGGATTGCGCCAACGGTGCTTGAGGTGCGCCGCGAACAAGAGGCTGTCGCCCGCCTGCAGCTCGAAGAGCTCATCCTCCACCAAGTATTGCAACTGGCCACGAAGGCAATAGACGAATTCGTGCCCTGTGTGGGCCATGGCAGCCTGACCGCTCGACGCGCCGTTTTCCAACGTCAATACAAACGGCTCGACCCGCCCGGTGAACTTTTCGCCGCCCAATCCCTCCCACACGCCGCTCGCGAACGGCACACGCGTGCGCCCATCGGCGCGTATCAGCAATACGTTGTACTTCTCCGTGCCGGGGGCAAAGAACTCCGTGACAGGCACATCCAGGGCGTCAGCGAGCTTGTAGAGCGTGCTGACCGAAGGGGATGTATGCCCGCGCTCGATCATGCTGAGAGCGTTGGCTGACAAACCGCTACGCGCAGCCAGCGCGCGCATGGAGGCTCCGCGAGCCTCGCGCAGCTCCCGCAGCCTCACACCCACATTCACGGATTGAGCTTCATGCTCTTTGGGCATTTCCACCGCCTTCCCGTAATTACTACTCAATCACTCGCATTACATAACTTGTCACATTCTCAATGACATTCTAGCACAGCAAATGTGACAGAGCGCACTATTGTGCAATGCTTCACGCAGTTATTATGCAGTTGCATTTATGCATTTATGCATATGTAAGCTAACCACCATGAAGGCAGAATAACACCTATGGTCTCACAAGCCCTTGCGCAAGAAATCTCGCAACTCGAAGCGGACTTTTGCTTCGCGCTATCGGATCCCACTCGCCTGCTACTCATATACGCCCTGGCGGATGGACCACACAACGTGACGGAACTGTCGACGGAGCTCGATATCATCCAGCCCACGACCTCGCGGCACCTCAAGGTGCTGAGGGACCGCGGGCTGGTCTATACGGTGCGAGATGGGACGACCGTCACCTATCACCTGGCGGACCGGCGCTTGATCCAGGCGCTCGATCTGCTGCGCACGGTTATGCGCGACCGTCTGGCTTATCGAGCCGGGCTGATGGAAGAAGTCAGCGGCGAATAGCTCCCAGGAGGAATCGATGAAGCATCGGAAGTTGTACGTCGTATTGACAACCTCAGGCCTCTTCATCTTGCTAGCCTGCGGTATCGCACTGGCGACGCCGCAGAGCGCAAAGGCCCAGTGTGGCTCGCAGGCTTCGTCGTGCAAGAACTGCCATGAGGTCCAGGCAAAGGACCCAGTGAATGCAGATGGGACCGGCTGGCATCAATCACACGCCTTTGGCGATTTCTGCTACATCTGCCATGGCGGCAACAACCAGGCAACCGATGAGACCGCCGCGCACACGGGCATGGTGAAGCCCCTCTCCGATGTGAAGGCAGCCTGTGCGCAATGCCATCCCAATGACCTCCAGGCGCGAGCCGATGTATACGCAAAGGCGCTCGGGGTCACTGTCGGAACCGGCGCATCCGCACCCGCCAGCGGAGCAGCAACAGCTGCGACAGCCACGCCGGTTGCGGCAGGTTCGGCAGGCAATGCCGCCCCACCGGCTTCCGCGCCCGTTGACAAGGCCAGCCTGGTTGACTACACACAGCGCTACGATCAGCAAGTGTTGGGCAAGTCGCAGGTCAACTGGGGAAACGTGATCCTGATGGTGATGATCGTCGCCATGCTTGTTGGCGGCGCGGTCCTGGTGCTCACCCGCGAGCGGCTCGTGCGAGTCTCGTTCGGCGATACGCACCCGGTCACCGGCGAGTACCCGGAGGATGTTGTCGAGATGGTGCCGGATGTGGCGAAGCTGAAACCCACGGCGCGCAAGTCGCTTAAGCACCTGCTAAGCAAGCCGGCAGCGTCCGATCTGCTCGACGCGGTCGACAAGCTGACCAACGAAGAGAAACAGGACTGAGTCTGAAGGACTCCAACACTACACAGGAGAGCCTCTCATGAAATGGTTAGGCAGCCAAATTCGCAAGGAACTCTGGTCGCCATACTCGGCAGGCGTGCTGCTCGGCATCACCGGCATCCTCGTCGTGTTTACCGGCCAGAAGCTCGGCGCTTCAGGAGCGTTCGAGAACGTCGTCGGGTTGCTGGGAAAGCTGGCAGCTCCGGCAGCCTTCAACACCATGTACTTCAACTACGTCATGCCGGCGGGCATCAGCTGGGGAGTCATCCTCATGGTCGGCGCCTTTTTTGGCGGTTTGATCGGCGCGGCTACGAGCCGCAGCCTGTGGTGGGGCAAGAAGGGCGCCGCGAACTCCGACGCGCAATGGAAGGCCATCTTTGGCCCGCAGGTCTGGAAGCGCTGGGTCATCGGGTTCCTGGGCGCGATCCTGCTCGAATTCGCGGCCGGGATCGCCGGGGGCTGCACGAGCGGCCTGGCGATCTCGGGCGGCATGCTACTAGTGCCGGGCGCGTTCCTGTTCATCGCCGGGATGTTCATGTCCGGCATCGTTACGGCGCTGGTCATCTACCGCAGCCGCTATTAATTTCGGAGGGCTGAAATGAACTATGTACTTGCGCTCGTGTTCGGCTCGTTTTTCGGCTTTGCTCTGAACAAGGCTGGCCTGACGCAATACCACAAGATCGTCAACCAGTTCCGTTTCACCGATATGGCAGTGCTGAAGTTCATGATGACAGCGCTTGTCGTGGCGATGGGCGGTCTCTATGCTCTTCGCGGCCTTGGGCTGGTGACCTTCCCTGCCGTGCCGCCAACGTATATCGTCGGCAACCTGGTTGGCGGGCTGCTCTTCGGGGTCGG
>DATKAF010000207.1:0-16009 GCA_035498395.1 Anaerolineales bacterium | reverse complement strand
CGAACGGCGAGCAACTTCATCCCGTGCAGCAGGCATTCGTGCAGGATGGCGCCGTGCAGTGCGGCTACTGCACGCCGGGCTTCCTCATGTCGGCGGCCAAGCTGCTGCAGGAGAAGCCGCACCCGACCCATAACGAGATCGAGCAGGCCATTACCGGCAACCTGTGCCGCTGCACCGGCTACTACAAGATCGTTCAGGCGATCGAGGACGCCGCACAAATCGAAGCCTGAGAAGGAGCTCATGACCAAGTACACGAATGCCAGCCGGATGCGCGGAGGAACGTCTCAGAAGAAGCAGGTCGATCCGATCTGGCGCGGCATTGGCTGCCTGCTGATCCTGATCGTTCCGCTCATTTCCTATTTCGGCTCGGTCATGCTTGTGCAAGCCGCTGTAGAGCAGAACTGGCCGCTGCCCTATCAGTTGGTCGGCTATCCGGTGATTCCGAGATCGTGGTGGGTCTTGCCGGGGCTGATTCCTGTGTTCACTTTCATCCAAACCCAGGCGAACCTGTGGGCGATCCTCCTTTTCACCGTGCTCCTCATCGTTGCGATCGGCGCATTCGTATCCCTCCTGTACGCAATTGCCTGGAAATTCACAGGCCCGCCCGCGCTGGGCCCATATGATGTGGCCCCCATCAGAACCACAGCCAAAAAGTACAAGCGTTAGAGCAACAAAAGCCGCCCGCTAATCGATAGCGGGCGGCGTATCTACTTCGCCAAACCCTTCCAGCGGTTCTTCGGCCTCTGGCTCCGGCTGCTCCATTTCCGGCCATTCAGGCTCTTCATCGCCTGCCGCACCGGTTTCAAGCTCGGGTGATTCATCTGCCGCCCCGGTTTCCTCTTCATCCCATTCGGGTGGAATAGGCTCGGCCTCTTCAGGCTCAGCGGATGCCTCGTCTTCGATCGGTTCCGGTTCATTCCCTTCCGGTTCATCGGCTTCAGCAGCATCGTCAACGTCAGCCTCTTCTCCGGATGTCTCCATCACCGGATCGTCCTCTGCATCTTCCTCAAGCTCCTCCGGCTCCCGATCGCCCGGCTTCTCTTCCGATTCTTCCTCCGATCCATCCTCTTCGGCTTGCTCGGCGTTGCCTCCCTCGCCCCGCTCGCCCTTGCGGGGTTCGGAGTGCTCGTCCTCTCCTTCGTCCTCTTCCTCACCTCCGCCGGGCTCTTCCAAATCCTCTCCACCGACCTCTGCCAGCGGAATAGGCTGAAAGCCGGCCGCCGTCATGTGCGATGTGACGCGGTCCATCAGATCCCCCGGATCAGCAGCGGGGATCTCATAAAAACTAGCTGCCTTCCGGGCCAGTGCCTCAAGACGCTTGCGGGCAAAATGGTTCTCCGTCCAGGCAGCGACCACGTAGTGATGAACTGCGGGCATCTGCTTGTCCAGTGAGCCAATGAAACGACTATACGAAGCGTACAGCCTGCGCTCCACGCCGCTCGACTGGCTCAATTCGTGATGCACAGCGCCCAGTATGGCAAGCGCCTCCGCGCCCGAGAGGTCGCGGTCCTGAAGGCGCGACCACAGGTATTGCAGCGCGGCCTCCGGGCCGGGCCGACGGAAGAGTTCTGCTCGCTTCGATATGGGCATGGGGTCCTGCAAGTTGGAAATATACCCGATGGACGCGAAATCGGCAATCTTGCACGTTGTATAATTGCTTTCAAATGACTCAGACGGAGAGGAGTATGCAATCTGTTGGACAATCATTCCCGCGCGGCGATGCGGTCAGCAAGGTAACTGGGGAGGCAGTGTACTCCGGTGATCTCTCCATGGAGGGCATGCTCTTCATGAAGATCCTGTTCGCAGAGCGCCCGCACGCTGTTGTCAAGGCAATTGATACGTCGGATGCAGAGAATGCCCGCGGAGTCGTAGCGGTATACACAGCCAGGGACGTACCGGTAAACGAGTATGGATTGCAGATCCCCGACCAGCCGGTGCTGTGCGGTCCGGGTTCCACGGTCCCGCACGCCGACCGCGTTCGATTCGTCGGCGACCAGGTAGCTGTCGTCGTTGCAGAGACCGAGGAGCAGGCAAAAGCCGCCCTGGCCCTGATCAAGGTCGAATTCGAAGACTTACCCATCCTGAGCGACCCGGTCGAGGCCATGAAGCCGGATGCACCGTTGCTGCACGCTCAGCTCAGTGACTCCAACGTTTGCGTCCGATACAAAGTCCGCAAGGGGGATGTGAACGCAGCCTTTGCGAAGGCCGATGTGATCGTGGAGGCAGAGTATCGCGCCGCAGGGCAGGAGCACGCTTATCTGCAGCCGGAGGCCGGACTTTCGTACTACGATGAGAACGGGCTGCTGACAGTAGCGTGCGCCGGCCAGTGGACGCACTCGGACCGGGAGTCCATCGCCCATGCGTTGGCGCTGCCACAGGAGAGCGTGCGTGTGATCTATCCTGCCATCGGAGGAGCATTCGGCGGGCGGGAAGATCTCTCGGTGCAGATCGTGCTGGCTCTGGCGACGATGAGGCTAAAGCGGCCGGTGAAGATCGTCTGGAGTCGCCGCGAGTCGATCATCGGGCACGGCAAGCGCCATCCCATCCTGCTGCGCGCAAAGTGGGGCGCGACGAAAGATGGCAAGCTGGTGGCAGCCCAGAACGAGATCGTCGGCGACGGCGGCGCGTACATGTATACATCGAACAAAGTGCTGGGTAACGCAACCATCACCTCGACCGGCCCTTACTACATCCCGAACGTGAAAACGGATGTCTTCGGCGTTTACACAAACAACGTCCCCGGCGCAGCCTTTCGCGGCTTCGGCGCGCCGCAGGCTCTGTTCATGGCGGAAGGGCAGATGAACAAGCTGGCCGGGAAGCTCGGCATAGACCCTGTGGAGTTCCGGCTGAAGAACGCGCTGCGAGACGGACTGACGCTTGGAGTGGATACACCCGCGCCGGGTCCCGTCAGCGTGCCGCAGGTCATCGAAGCGGCAGCATCCAAATTCGGGTGGAAGCCCGGAGAGAAACCCAGGCATTCCACAGGCAGCATGGTGCGCGGGCGCGGCTTTGCAGCCGGGTTCAAGAACGTCGGTTTCTCGTTCGGCTATCAGGAGAATTCGTGGGCGAAGGTCGAGATCCACGGCGACGGGAGCATCGAGAAGGTCATTGTGCACCATGCGGGCGCGGAGGTCGGGCAAGGCACGCACATGGTGATGGCGCAAATGGCCGCGGAGGTCATCGGCGTGCCGCTCAACCGGGTGCAGGTCATCACATCGGACTCTGCGAAACACGGCAACCCCGGCTCTGCATCGGCCTCGCGAATGACATTCATGGCGGGCAATGCCATTAAGGGCGCGGCGGAAGCAGCCCTGAAAAAGTGGGAAGCCGAAGATCGGCCGGCGATCAGCGAGTTCACGTACCTTGCACCCAAGACGGAGCACATGGACCCCGAGACAGGCCGCTCGGTGCCGAACTTCTCATACGCCTACTCCGCGGAGGCGGTGGAAGTGGAGGTCGATACCGGAACCGGGCAGGTGCGCGTGCTGCGCGTGGTGGTGGCTGACGACGTCGGCAAGGCCATCAACCCTGACCTTGTCGTTGGGCAGATCGAAGGCGCGGTGGTGCAGGCGCAGGGTTACGCCCTCACCGAAGAGCTGAAAATGAAGAACGGGAGAGTGCTGACCGACCAGCTCAGCACGTACCTCCTGCCGACGATCCTCGACATCCCGGAGCGCGTGGAGTCCGTGATCGTCGAAGTGCCTGATCCGAACGGGCCGTGGGGCGCACGCGGGCTGGGTGAGATCCCATTCCTGCCTCTCGTGCCAGCCATCGCCGCTGCCATCCACGACGCCACGGGTGTTTGGATCGACGAGTTCCCATTTACGCCGGAGCGCGTGCTCACAGCACTCCAGCGAGCCGAATGAATTGGGATTGGATCTACCGTGACGAGAGGCGCGTACTGGATTCCGCCACGCGTGCCGGGGCGGACGGCTCGTTCGTTAACCTGCCCGACGGCTGCACCCATTACCAGCTTGGCGGGCCCGAGCCGGCGGACCCGGTCGTGCTGGTGCACGGATTCTCCGTACCCTATTTCATCTGGGACCCGACGTTTGATGCGTTGACGGCGGCCGGCTGCCGCGTCCTTCGCTACGACCAGTTCGGCCGCGGCTACTCCGACCGCCCGAACACGCGCTACAACATCGAGCTGTTCGTGCGGCAGTTGCACGACCTACTGGACACGCTCGGGCTCCGCAAGGTGGACTTGATCGGTCTCTCCATGGGAGGAGCCGTCTCCTCCGCCTTCACCGTCGAATACCCCGAGTGCGTGCGCACGCTGGTGCTGATCGACCCCATCGGCACGGAGCCATACCGGCCAAACCTAATATACCGGCTTGCGCTGATCCCCGGAGTGAGCGAGTTGCTGCTCAGCATGGTGAGCACACAGAGCATTGTCGACGCCTTTGCGCGGGATTTCTTCGACCCGGCCGAAGTGGAACGCTACCGGGAACCATACCGCGCGCAGGTCCAATTCAAGGGCTTCCGCCGCGCGATCCTCTCCACGGTACGAAACAAGGTCGTCGATGGATTCCCTGCGGTATACGAGAGGCTGGGAAAGCTTGAGATACCAGTCTTGCTCATCTGGGGAAAAGAGGACCGGACTCTGCCGATCGCCCAGAGCGAATCGATTCGGAGGCTGGTGCCGCGGGCAGATTTCCGCGCGATCGAGCATGCCGGGCACGTACCGCACGCCGAACAGCCGGGGATCGTCCATCCCATGATCCTGGAGTTCCTGAATTCGAATGATTGACCGATTGAACCACATCCTTGAGGAACACAAGTACAAGGTCGGGGTGTTCGTGCTTCTCTCCATCGCCAGCTTCGTCTGTGTGATGCTGGTGGCAGCGCGTATCCTGTACAGCGGCAACGGGCAGTACATCAACCTGGTTTGGAACCTGTTCCTGGCATGGATCCCCTTTGTGCTGGCATATCTAGCCTACATGCTGTCGTGGCAGGGCCGGCGCATGTACTTCGTCATCGCGGCCTTCGCCGCCCTGTGGCTGATCTTCTTCCCGAACGCGCCCTACATCCTGACCGACCTCCAACATTTGGGCCAGGGCCGGGCCAATGTTCCCGTCTGGTATGACGTGGCGGTGCTCATCTGGTTCTCGTGGACCGGGATGCTGCTGGGCATCGTTTCGCTCAACCTGATGCAGGACATCATCCGGCGGCAGATCGGGCGGCGCGCCGGATGGGCGTTCGTTCTCATCGTTTCGGTATTCACTGGAATTGGAATCTACCTCGGGCGCTTTATCCGCCTCAATAGCTGGGACCTGCTCCGCCAGCCGGGACTGCTGGCGACGAGCCTCCCGGATTGGATCGAAGACCCCAGCGCTCGCTCGGTGGGCTTCATCACCCTGTATACCTTGTTCTTCATCTTCGTCTACCTCACCATCTATGCCTTCGGTCACGTGCTCCGGGAAGGCAAACAGGAGCGCTGATGCCTGCGACCGTCCTCGTTCGCGGTGGAGGGGATCTGGCAAGCGGAGTCGCGATGCGCATGTACCGCTGCGGACTGAACGTGGCGATCACGGAGCTGGAGCAGCCATTGTCCGTTCGCCGAACCGTATCGTTCTCGGAGGCCGTCTATGACGGGCAGATCGTCATCGAGGGCGTGACCGGGCAACGGGTCAAGGACCCGACCGATTCACTGCGGGTGTTCAACGTGTTCTCCAAGCGCAGTATCCCGGTGCTGATCGATCCGGAATGCGTCTCGGTGCAGACCCTGCATCCGATCGCCATCGTGGACGCCCGCATGCTCAAGCGCCCGCCGGAGCCGCTGCGGCACACAGCGATGCTCTATGTCGGGCTGGGGCCGGGTTTCCGCGCGCCCGATAACTGCCATGCCGTAATCGAAACACAGCGCGGTCACCAGTTGGGCCGCGTGATCTGGTCAGGGGAATCGCAGAGCGATACGGCTAGGCCGGACGGGGATTTCCGCCGCGTCCTGCGCGCTCCTGCGGATGGCGTGTTCGAGTCCAAGGCCAATATTGGACAGCACTTCGCGCTCGGCGAGGTGATCGCATCCGTCGACGACCAGAAAATCGCCGCGCCGTTTCCTGGCGTGTTGCGCGGGCTGCTCCGTCCCGGATTAAACGCGGCCAAGGGGATGAAAGTTGGTGATATCGATCCGCGGGATGATTCCAGGCTTGCGACGCTCGTCTCTGATAAGGCGCTGGCAGTAGGCGGTGCGGTGCTGGAGGCGCTGCTGACACGCTCTGAGGTCCGCAGCAAGCTATGGGCCTGACGTTCGTACAAGCCCTCCGGCTGACTTCCGAGGGCACCGGCAAGCCCTCTGCCGGTTCTCTTGCGTCCCAAAGTGACGTCGTTGCGTTCGTCGGCGCGGGAGGCAAAACCACCGCTATATTCCAACTCGCCCGGCAGCATGAGCTACCGGTCATCGTTACCACCACCACGCACATCGGCGCATGGCAGGCCGACAAGGCAGATGAGCATATTACGATCCTCCGGGCAGAGTTCCGACAGCGGGAGCCGACCCGGATCGGGCAGCGTCACATCCTGAAGTACACACGGGGCACGCCAACCAGCGAGTTACCGCTGCTGGACCAGTTGCTGGTCATCTCCCCATCAGAGTATCCCGGCAGGCTCGACGTGAACGGCGTGAGCCTGGTCACCGGCACGGAGACACGGGACAAGCGGCTGAGCGCGCCGCCCGAATGGGCTCCCATGTGGCTGCATGACATGGCACGGCACAACCACATCCAAATGCTGATCGAAGCCGATGGAGCACGCGAAAAGCCACTGAAAGCGCCGGCTGACCATGAGCCTGTCATACCACCCTTCGCTGATATGGTCGTGGTCGTCTCCGGATTGAGCGCATTAGACCAGCCCCTCTCTGACAGCAACGTCCACCGAGCGCAGGAATTCGCCAGTGTGAGCGGCCTGAAGATGGGAGAGCCGATCACGCCGGAGGCGCTCACGCGCGTGCTGCTCGACGCGGACGCCGGAGGCCTGAAGAACGCCCCGGAGCAGGCGCGATGCGTTGCACTGCTGAACCAGGCCGATACACCAGAGTTGCAGTCGCAGGCGCACGGTATGTCGCACGCTCTCCTGAAGTCGTACGATGCGGTCGTGGTTGCAAGCCTGGAGCGGAACGAAATCCATGCTGTGCACGAATCGGCGGCGGGAATCATCCTGGCGGCGGGAGGCTCACAGCGGCTTGGGCGCCCGAAGCAACTGCTGGATTGGAGAGGACAGCCGTTCGTCCGGGCGGTCGCAGAGACAGCGCTCAGGTCCGGGCTCAGGCCCGTCATAGTGGTAACGGGGTCCAACGCGGACCAGGTAAAGGCGGCCTTGGACGGATTGCCCGTCCAGACCGTTCACAACGCCGAGTGGGAGACCGGGCAGGCGTCATCCATCCGGAGCGGAGTCCAAGCCGTTCCAAGCTGGTGCGGCTCGGCCATTTTCCTGCTTACCGACCAGCCGCAGCTGAAATTCGATGTGATCACCGCGCTGGTAGATGTGCATGCAGCGGGACTGCACCCGATCGTCGCACCCCTAGTGATGATGGAACAGCGTGCGAATCCGGTGCTATTCGACCGCGACACGTTTCCCGACCTCCTCCAGCTCGAAGGCGATGTTGGCGGACGGGCAGTCTTCTCTAGGCATCGCGTGGAATTCATGCCCTGGTATGACGACCGGCTCCTTCTGGACGTGGATACAGAAGCCGATTATCGACGCCTGGTCGAGGACGATACACTGTGATCACAGCGCTGGTGCTCGCTGCAGGAGAATCGCGGAGGATGGGACGGCCCAAGATGCGGCTATCATGGGGCAGGAAGACGGTGCTGGGTCACGTGATCGAAGTGCTCAAGGCCGCAGGTGTGGGAGACGTGCTGGTCGTGGTCGGCGGTGATCGGGAGGCGGTAGAGGCCATCGCCGCGGCTGGCGAAGCGCGGACAGCGTTCAACCCGGGCTATGCAGGAGATGAGATGTTGGGCTCGCTCCAGCTTGGGTTGCGCGCGATGTCTGCCCACACGGAAGCGGCTCTGATCACCTTGGGAGACCAGCCCTATATCCGGGAGGAGACAGTTCGGTCCATCTTGGACGAGTACCACGAGTCATCCGCGGCGCTGATCGTGCCGAGCTATCACATGCGGCGCGGCCATCCGTGGCTGATCGCGCGCCAGCTATGGCAATCCGTCCTCGGACTAAGCTCGTCCCAGACGCCGCGCGACTTCCTCAACCAGCAGTCGAACGCGATCCACTATCTGAAGGTGGATACGCCGACGATCTTGCAAGACCTGGATACACCGGCAGACTATGCGGGAGCTACGCGGCCCGACTGAAAGATTGAAAACAGCAGAGGGCACCAAGGAGCATGAGCACAGTCCCCTGCCTGTTTCATGGCCTCCCTACGGGGGCGTTCGAAACGACCACGCGCTGGACCAGTCGCTATATTGCCCCAGCGTGTTGAAGCTCCGGACACGCCAGTAGTAGCGGGTAGCAGCCACCAGTGGTGCTGAGGGTTTGAAAGCGGTGTTGAGCAGGCCGCTTGCGTTGACGTCCGCGACCAGCGCCTTGAACGCCGCGTCGGTAGCGATCTGCAGATCGTAGTGGTGGAAAGATGTGCCAGCCGGAACCGCCACGCGGTTCCAGGTCAGACGCGGTGATCTTGTGCTAACTGTGCTCCCGTTCGCCGGAGAGGTCAACACGGGCCTGCCTGGCGGGTTGGCGGTCTTGAAGTGCCACACCACTGACCAGGCACCCGAGCCGCTTGCAAAGTTGGCACGCACGCGCCAGTAAAGCGTGGCAGCCGAGGGCAGGGACGTCGGCACCGTGTACTTGGAGGCAGCGATATTTACCGAAATCACCGGCCCTGAAAAAGCTGTGTTGCGTGAAACCTGCAGCGTGTAGCTGAGGACGCTGCCCACATCGCCCCAATCGAACAGCGGCCGGTTGAACTTGAGCGGCTCGTTCTGTGCTGGGCTGGCTGGCGCAGGCACGATGGGCGTGACCGTGATCGTGAACGGCTGGTCGATGAAGAGCCCGCCTGCATCCGTGCTGCGCAGGCGGACGGTATAGCTACTCTTGACGCTGCGGTTCAGTACCTTGGCGGTGACCAGCTTGTCACCCGAGATGCGGAAGGAGCCGTTGTTGTCGCCGCCCGTACCCTTCACCAGTGCGTAGCTGAACTTGTCACCCGCGTTCGAGTCGGTTGTTGTCAGCGTGCCGACAGTCGTGCCGGCGGGCATCTTATCTGCGACGAGCTTGCTGGAGAGCGCAAGCACGGTGGGGACCTTGTCCGCGGAGAAGTAGGCGTACAGCCCGCTGCCCGCACCGGAGACAACGCTGGCCTTCGGGCCGCCAGCGGCTTCTCTGAACGTCTCACTCGGCACCGGCGGAATGGGCTGAACCGCCCAGACCTGCTCTGAAATCCAATTCTGGCTGCCGATGTACGTCCAAGTCTTGCCTGCATCCACGCTACGATGCACGCCGGAGCCGGCAGTGTAAATCACCTGGTCGTTGACCGGGTCGACCGCCATATCGGCCACCCAACCCGGCCCCGTTCCGAGAAGCTGCCACGTGGCGGCACGGTCGGTGCTCTTATAGAAGCCACTCTCGATCGCAAGATAAAGCACGGTCGGATCGAGCGGGTCGATCGCCAGGGAGTGGTACGCGGTGGGGCCGAGGGCGATGCTCCCTTCGCTCCACGAGTGGCCGCCATCGTGGGTCACATAGAGGTAGTGCGTTGGGTCAGCGTAGATGCTCACGATGGCATAGATCAGGCTGGCATCGACCGGGTCCGGCACGATGGTATCCACGTGGCACTTTTCGTTGCAAGCCGGCAGGATCTGTTGCGGGTCAGTCGTCAGACCGCCGTACACGATGCCATCGCCGTCGTTGTACCAGCCGGGTGAGTACAGGAAATTCGAGATCGGTCCGAACGTGTTGTTGCCGATCCCGACCGCAATGCCACGGCTCCAGTTCTGACCACCATCGAACGATTCGACGCCCGTTGGGGCCACCACCAGGTGGTCCGCATTATTGGGATCGATTACGACCTGGCCGAGAAAGGTTGCATCCACCGGCAGATGTTTCCAAGTGGAACCGAGGTCGATGGATTGCCAGATGCCGCCCTGGTAGGTGGCTGCATAAAGTGTGTGGGTCGGGATGCCGTAGGCGAGGTCGGTCACCTGCTGCGCGGTCAGGCCGGTGTTGGACGATCGCCACGTCGCCCCATTGTCGGTGCTTTCGAACATGCCATGCCAGCCCCCGCCAAGCAGTCGGCCAGAGTGAGCGTAGTCGATGCCCACTGTATCGATGTCGCGCCGGGTCTGCTCGCTGACAACCCAGGTTGTGCCGCCATCTGTGGATTGTAGGAAGGCATCCTCTGCCGCAACATAGACGCGATTAGGGTCATTCTTGTCGATCACGATTTGATTGTAGAAATGGTTCTGCGCCAGCACACGCGTCCAAGAATCTCCACCGTTGATGCTCTTGTAGAGGCCGGTATCGGGGGAGCCGGAATAGCCGTCGGTGCCGGCATACAGGACCGCGTGGTTGGAAGGGGCCATGCCAATAGCGGTGACGAGCGTATCCGGCAGGCCGTTGGTCAGCTCGGTCCAGTCCTGACCATTGTTCATCGTCTTCCACAGGCCCTTCAGGCGGTAGTCCGCGTCCATCTCATACAGGACTCCGGCTCCCGCCAGGAGCATCTGCCCCACGTAATGGTCCGGGTTCTTGCCGATTTCCTGCCAGGTCTGCCCGCCGTTGGTTGTCTCGACCAGACCGTGGGTGGTTGATGCGTACACGATCTGGGCGTTGTCCGGATCGAACGCGGCGCAATCAGGAAAGCCGCCGCCATAAACGTAGCCGCTGCTTTGCACCCAGGAGCCACCCGCGTCGTGGCTGAACCAAACACCCTGGTCGGTGCTGGCAAGCATGGTGGCAGGATCCGACGGAGAGATGGCGATGCAATAAACCCGCAGGGACGGCCACATGCCTTCGCCTGAGTCAACCCAGGTTTGGCCGCTGTCGGTGCTCTTGAACAAACCCGCCAAATCCGTGCCGGCGAAGACCACCGCAGGATGATTAGGGTCAATCTCCAGGTCCAGGATGATGCCTCCTTCCGGCGAGTGCCCCACCCAGATGTTGCTGAGCGGCTGGATGCTGAAAGACAGGCTGTTGGAGAAACCGCCGCCGGGTGCCGGATTCTGCACCGTGACCCTGCCGGTTCCGTCGCGTGCCAATAGCGCGGCGGTGAGAGTGGCTTGCAGCTCCGTGTCGCTGATGAATGTGGTCGCCAGCAGGATTTCATTCCATAGCACGACAGAGCCGCCGTTGAACCCGCTGCCGGTCAGCGTGATGACAGTGTCCGGGTCGCCGTTCAGTGCATGATCCGGCGAGAGCATTCCCAACCCCGGCACGGGATTGTTCACGGTGAAGTCGAGCGGGCTGGATTCCTGAGCATCTGGGCTGCGCACCGTGATCTGGATGACGCCAGCAACCTGCAACGCCTCAGCGGGCAAGTCGGCGGATAGCTCTGTGTCGCTGACGAACGCGGTCAGCATGTCGGACGGCGCGCCGTCGCGGCTCCAGACCGCCACGGCCCCGTTTTGGAAATCAGTCCCATGGAGGGTGAGGCTCAACCCCGGTGAGCCAGCCAGTTCATCCGTTGGCATCAGGCCGGTGAGCGCGGGCGAAGGCCCCGCCGCCCATGCGCTCCGGTTGATCGGTTGCAGGATAACGGTTGATAACAAGACCAGCGCTGTCACGAGTCTGTGCGCGAACTGCCTTCTTTGCATTGTCCCCGAGCCCTTCTGAGAGCGTTCTCCCGGGGCAAAGTATACAACAAAGCAGCAGGCGGTGAGTCGAGAAACGTGAAAGGCGGAGGGGACTAGCCATACGGATGACACAGAGAACATGGATGCTCACGGCATGGATTTTAGGAAGCAAAGAGATCCATGTAACTCCGTCATTTCCGTGTGATCCGTGTCCCGTTAGTAAGCCGAAGGCTGGCTACGGAAATCTGATCACTGATGCCACACCTCCCATTTCCCCTGTTTCTATGGCATAATCTGCGGGTCAAAGCCACGATGGGAACGAGTACGCCCGCCCTGGTTGCCAGCGATCCCGGGACGGTGGAAGCCGGGTCAGCGCAGCGGGCCGAAAATCCTCCCGGAGCTGCAAAGCTGAAATCTGTGTGGATGGTCTCGATAAGGCGGAACTACACCGCCTACTCGACCACCAAAGTGGGCCTGCTGGTCGAGTAGCCAGTGTTCTTCTGGCGTATCGAGACCACACAGCGACCCCACACGGAAAGTAAGGGAGCCGGAGCCGTCCTCCGTTATCAACGACGCGGAAATGGAAACAGTCAAATAATCTAATAGTCTTATAGTTTGATAGCCGTCAATGAACTTGGATGCGACTATCAGACTGGCGACTGACGACTATATGACTGCCTTCGTTTCCGGCCAAGCGCCCGGTTCTCTGACCGGGAAGCAGAGTGGTACCGCGTGAGCCAGGCTCTCGTCTCTGTCAATGAGATGAGAGCTGTTTGTTTGTAGGCGAGAATCGTGAATCGATAATCGTGAATCGTGCAGACCTGCCACGGTTCACGACTCACGATCATCGACTCTCGACTCTCGAGCATTGATCCGTTCGGAGGCTTCATGTTCAAGTCCGTCTCATCCAAGCTCGATGTGCCCGCCATGGAAGAGAGCATCCAGAACTTCTGGGAGCGAGAGCACATCTTCCATAAGACCGTCGAGCAGCGGCGCGGCAAACCCGAGTACGTGTTCTTTGAGGGGCCGCCCACGGCGAATGGCCGGCCTGGCGTGCATCACGTGCTGGCGCGCGCCTTCAAGGATATGTTCCCGCGCTACAAGATCATGGGGGGCTTCCACGTCTCCCGCCGCGGCGGGTGGGACACGCATGGCCTGCCAGTCGAGATCGAGGTCGAGAAAAAACACGGCTTCACGCACAAGCACCAGATCGAAGAGTACGGCATCGCCAAGTTCAACGAAGAGTGCCGGCGGTCTGCGTTCGAGTACATCCGGGATTGGGGACGCCTGACCGACCGTATCGGCTTTTGGGTCGACCTGGACGACGCCTACGTGACGTACACCAACGACTACGTCGAGTCGGTCTGGTGGATACTCAAGCAGTTCTGGGAAAAGGACCTGCTCTACAAGAGTTACAAGGTCGTGCCCTACTGCCCGCGTGACGAGACGCCTCTATCGGACCACGAAGTGGCTCTCGGCTACGACGAAGCCACCGACCCATCCGTCTATGTACGCATGCCGCTGGTCGACAAGCCCGATACCTCGCTTTTGGTTTGGACGACGACACCCTGGACGCTGCCTGGCAATGTGGCGGTCGCCGCGCATCCCGACGTGGATTACGTGACGGTCGAGCGCGATAACGAAGGCGTGAAGGAGAAGCTCATCCTAGCCAAGGCCCTGGTCGAAAAAGTCTTCCAGGGTGAAGAAGTCAGGATACTGGAAACGTTCAAGGGCCGGAGGCTTAAGGGACAGAAGTATTCACCGCTCTTCACCTTCATGCCGCCCGACAAGCCCGCCTACTTCGTCGTCATGGGCGATTTCGTCACCACCGAAGACGGAACTGGCTTGGTCCATCAGGCCCCGGCCTTCGGCGCAGAAGATATGCAGATGGCGGTCGAGCACGACCTGCCAGTGCTGATGAGCGTCCTGCCGGATGGCACGTTCGTCCCGGAGGTCAAGCCGTGGCGCGGCGTGTTCATCAAGGACGCCGACCCCCAGATCATCGAAGACCTGCGCGCGCGCGGCCTGCTGTTCCGGCATGAGCCGTATACCCATACCTATCCCTTCTGCTGGCGCTGCCATACGCCGCTGATGTACTATGCTCGCGATTCGTGGTACATCCGCACCAGCCAATTCAAGGACAGGCTTGTTGCGCTGAACAAGACCATCAACTGGGTTCCCGAGCACATCCGCGAGGGGCGCTTCGGCAACTGGCTCGAGAACAATATCGATTGGGCGCTCAGCCGGGAGCGTTACTGGGGCACGCCGCTACCCGTCTGGGAGTGCGATGACTGCAAGCATCGCGAGTGCATAGGCTCGATCAAAGAGCTGGCAGAGAAGGCGCAGCGAGACTTGGGCGATCTGGACTTGCACCGCCCCTATGTGGACGCGGTCACGTATGCCTGCCCCGAGTGCAGCGGCAAGATGGCGCGCGTCCCGGACCTTATCGACGTGTGGTTCGACTCCGGCTCGATGCCCTACGCTCAGTGGCATTACCCCTTCGAGAACCAGGAGAAGTTCCAGCAGCAATTCCCCGCCGACTACATCTGCGAAGCGGTCGACCAGACGCGTGGCTGGTTCTACTCACTTCACGCTATCGCCGCGCTGCTGATGGATTCGGTGGCATACAAGAACGTCATCTGCCTGGGACTGATCCTGGACGCCGAAGGTAAGAAGATGTCCAAGAGCCTGGGTAACATCGTGGATCCGTGGGACGTGCTCAAGGTGGACGGCGCGGACGCCATGCGCTGGTACTTCTACACCGCCGGACCTCCGGGCAACGAGCGCCGCTTCTCGGTGGATCTGGTCAGCGAAGTCATCCGCAGCTTCACGCTCACACTGTGGAACGTCTACTCGTTCTTCGTTACCTATGCGAATCTGGACAACCCGCAGCTCAACCTGTCGCGCGTGTACGGCAACAATTTACTGGACCGCTGGCTGCTCTCCGAGCTGAATGTGCTCGTCCGGGATGTGACGAACGCCTACGAGAGTTACGACGCGACCAATGCCACGCGGCCAATCGAAGCCTTCGTGGAGAAGCTCTCGACGTGGTACCTGCGGCGCTCGCGCCGCCGCTTCTGGAAGTCCGGCTCGGATGCCGACAAGCAGGCGGCCTACAATACGCTCTATACCGCGCTAGTCACGGTCTGCAAGCTCATCGCGCCTGCCATGCCGTTCCTTGCCGACGAGCTGTACCGCAACCTGGTCTGCTCGGTCGATAAGTACGCGCCCGAATCAGTCCACCTGGCTGAATGGCCGCGCCACAACGAGGCGCTCGTCGACGAAAAGCTCAATGCCGACATGGCGCTCGTCATGAAGCTCGTCTCACTCGGGCATGCCGCGCGGCAGAAGGCGAACCGGAAGGTCCGCCAGCCCTTGCAGGAGGCGGCCTTCTCACTCGGCAACGTTTCCGAGCGTGGCGCAGTCGAGTCATTCGCGGACATCATCGAAGACGAGCTGAACGTCAAGAGCGTTCGTCTACTGGACGCCGCCGCGGAAGCCGTATCGCACTCGGTCAAGCCGCTGCCGAAACAGCTTGGGCAGAAGTATGGGAACAAGTTCCCCTCGATACAGAAGGCCCTGCTCGCCATGAACGGAGATCAGGTCGCTCAATCGCTGTTGACGGCAGGTTCCGTAAAGGTTATGGTCGATGGTCAGCCGTACGAGATACTGCCCGATGAAGTGGATGTGCGCGCCCAGGCGAAGGAAGGTTTTGCCGTCGCGGAAGAAGGCGCGTATGTTGCGGCCCTCGTCACCGAGCTGACGCCCGAGCTGGTGCAGGAAGGCCTGGCACGCGAGTTCGTGCGCCGGGTGCAGGACCTGCGCAAGGCCGCAAACCTGGACGTCGCCGACCGCATCCATCTTTTCGTGCAGACGACGGACACGCTGCGCGAGGCGATCGAAGCGTACCAGGAGTACATCACCACCGAGACGCTAACGCTCTCCCTGGAGTTCGGCGCGCTCCCGCTCGATGCCCCCAGCGCGGAAGACGACTTCGACGGGCAGGCGGTGCAGGTGGCGCTGCAAAAAGCGTGAACAATTTACGATTTGCGAGTTCAGATTTACGATTGAGGGAGATGAATCAATAGTCTGCGGAGTACCGGGTTATCGCAGGTTATAAGGTTCTCATTGCGCTGCACGTCGCTATAAATGGTGCGAAGAAAATCCGCCAATCGTAAATCGTAAATCTGAAATTCTCTGCTGGCACTGTATGATTATTGAAGAAATCTCCGTCATTAGCCCCGAATTGATGGACGCCGTTC
>DATKAF010000206.1:0-3998 GCA_035498395.1 Anaerolineales bacterium | reverse complement strand
TGGGATTACCCGCTGAGGTCATACCCACCGAGAATGTCGCATGACGCTTCTGCCGATACTACGAAGTACAGAGGACTATTGTCAACAACCGCCTAAAAAGGGAAGGAATTACCCGTAAGAGGAGCCTTCGTCCACCGGAGGATTTTAAGTCCTCTGCGTCTGCCAATTCCGCCATCGCCCCTGTGGATTTAATTGTAACGCAAAGTGGATGGGAGCTTACTCATCCGGCGTGTTCTTGCGGCGCCACAGCACGAGGAACATGACCAGCCCGATCAGGAAGATCACGCTGCCCAGCGCGAGCGAGTACTTGCCGCTGATGTACATGCCAAAGGCCATCAGCACCAGTGCTAACGGCATCCCAGGTCGCATCCCGCCTCCTTCTTCTCTTTGCCGCCTAGGCCTGTGCCGTCCTTGCGGATGCCCTGCGGTCGCGGATGGCGAACGGCAGGTACAGCAGCAGGAAGGTGATGATGGCGATCAGCTCGATGTACAGGATGTAGTACGGCCATGGCGGCAGCAGATCGAAGATGCTGGCCGTCGGGGGCTTGCCGTTCACATCCAGGTAGTTGCTGTGCAGGCCCAGGTTCACGAAATACATCAGGAGCAAGTAGAGGTTGCCGACGACGAACACACGCAGCAGCGATTTCCATGTCGGGCGGAAGCCTTCCACGACGGTCATATAGATGGCGGAGGTGACAAGCAAGCCGTGTGAAGTGAAGGTCTCGAAGAAACGATAGCTGCCGAAGCCATAGGTAGCCAGGTCGGGCGTCATCAGGTACTGGATGCCCGCGCCGATCCCCAGGAAGTAGCAGAACTCATAGATGATCTGGTTCTTGAAGATCAGCATGAAGCCGGTCAGCCAGATGAGGACCGTGCAGAGGTTCAGGGGCAGCATCCACTGCACCGTCCATTGCCCGGTGAGGTACACCCAGAGGTTCCAGCTTGCTTCGGTGCACCACAGGACGAGCGCCAGCGTCCAGCGGACCTTGCGCCGCGTGTCTTCCGGGCTGCCGCGGAAGCGGAGCAGGAAGATGTTGAGCAGCACGAGAACGCCGAGGGCGGCAAGGTGCGCCGCGCCGAAAAGCATGAAGGGCGGGCCGAGGAAGTCGCGGGCAAAGAATGATCCCATTGGCGGTTAGGCCGCGGCTGCCATTCTCTGGTCTGCCGCACGCAGCCGGTGCAGGAGGAAAACGGTCGATGCAAACAGCGCGATGGCATTGGCCTGGTGCAGCAGCGCCACCGCGATCTGCACGTGCGTGACGAGGATGGTAATGCCGAGCACGATCTGGATCAGCACGAGCGACATCACCAGGTTGGCGGCGACTTCGATGTCGTAGGGCAGTTTGCGCTGCTGGACGATCATATAGATCGCGCCGGCCGCGACTAGTACGGCAAAGGCGAACCAGCGGTGGATGAAAACGACCGTTAGCGGGTTATCAATGAGATTTGCGATGGCCGGCCGCAAGGTATCGAGCAGGCCCGGCGGTATGAGTTTCCCAAAGATCAACGGCCACGAATCCGATAGATACCCGGCTTTGAGGCCCGACGTGAAGCCTCCGTACGCGATCTGGATGAGTAGCACGATCAGTGCGATCAGCGCCGCGATGCTGGCGCCCGACCATGACGGCCGCCTGGAGTAGTCCGGAAAGCCGTAGCGGTGTCCAAGAGCGGTCCACAGCGCAAGCCCGATCAGCGTCAGCGCCATGAAGAGATGCGCCGTGAGCAGGTAGTGGCTCACAGATGGCCGATCCACCAATCCCGACGCCACCATGACCCAGCCCAGGATGGCCTGCGCCAGGAACAGGACTCCCATCACCACGTACAACCCGACTTCCTTCCATGGGATGGTCTTGCGGAATACGAACACGAAGAACGGAATGGCAAAGATGAAGCCTGCGATCCGTGCGAACATGCGGTGCAGCCACTCGACCGTAAAGATCTCCTTGTACTGGTCGAGCGTCATGTTGAAGTTGACCTTCTTGAATTCGGGCGTGAGCTGATACTTCTGGAACTCGGCCTGCCATGCCTGCTGGCTCGTCGGCGGCATCGCCCCGCTCACCGGATTCCATTCCACGATGGAGAGCCCGGAGCGGGTCAGGCGAACGAACCCGCCGAACACCACGAGGAAAACGGCGAATGAGGCAAAGGTGAAGATCCAGTACATGACGGCGCGATTCTGCGTTCTTGGCATACTCTTGCTCTCTCCTGGTTGCTGAGCGCGGGCATTATAGCACGGACGCTATCCCCGAATACGCGATGCGCCAGGTCATTCCTGCAACGCGGCGATCATCCTTTCCATCTTCTCGAAGTGGGAGCCTTTCCAGTAGATCCGCCTGCATGCCGGGCAGATGTGGAACTCATCAAAGTACAGCTTCGTCAGCGGCTCCAGCCGGTCGATAATGACCTGTTTCTCTACGGGCTCCAGCAGGTGATTGCAGCGGATGCAGCGCTGGAACGGGCGGATCCAGCGAATCAGGCTGTATCGACGTACCACCTCCTGGAACTGCTGCATGGGTTCCAGGCTCCTGACCAAATAGCCGCGCTGCAGCGCCTTGTGCATCAGCAAGCGGCGGTCGCGTGTCAACAAGACCCGGTCCTCCGCCAGCGCGAGCTGGAGAAGCTGTTCGTCGTCGTAGCTGGTCTCGTAGAGGCAGTCATAGCCCAGCATGCGGAGGTGCGATTTGAGCCGCCCAAGGTGCCCGTCAAGGACGAACCGCGGCTCCGCACCTGTCTCCGGGTCTGGACCGTATGCGGACACGTCCACTATATCTTTGTCGCTCACCTGGTACCCGGTTCCAACCTCCGCCGCACCCGCGCGGACGCTGCCTATCTCCGTGTGGGGGATGCCGGCCGATTCGATCAGGTGCTTTGCGGTCTGCGGGCCTCGAAATGCATAATCAAATTCCCCATTGTTGTGCTCATGCTGCAGCAACTCGCGCAGGCTGGCATCGAACCGAAAGCGCGCCACTTTCATGCCCGGTAGTGTAGGACGAAACTGGGTTAAATGCAAATCGCCCGGGCGTCGGAACCCTGGGCGATCTGCTCATGAAAACCTATGTGTCCGGTGAGCCTCATAGGCCGCTGTTTTGCGCGAGTCGAACGAAATATCCGAGCGTGTTCGAGAGAAAATGGGCGGGTATCAGGCCGAGCACCGCCGCTCCTGCGAAGAAGAACACGACGATCCCAAGCAGCACGAATGCATTCCTCAAACCTGTCGGGGCCGCCTGGGCGGTGGCCGCGCCACGACTTTGCCTGCGCCAGTGTTGGGCTGCGGGCTCTGCGGGATGTTCCTCGCGTCGCTCTTCGCTTCGTTGTCCCTTCTCCTTCTCTTCTTCGTTCTCGTTCTTCTTGACGTAATCGACCTCGGAGATGCCCGTTCCGGGTATGCCGATGCTCCTTCTGATGCCGCGCTTTCCGAACGTGTAGTGAAACCCTTTGGGCCCGACCGTCGTGCTGATTCCGCTCTTGCTGAAATTGAGTTTGACCCCGGGAGCGATCCGGAGCGTCCTGCGGAAACGGATAGGCATGGTTGCTCCTATCTGGATATCCGTGAAATGGATGTTGATGGGTCAGGCTCTTCTGCTCCTGACCCTCCGCAGTCCTTAACGTCTGCCCGAAATCAATGTTACCGGCGTCGCTGCGTGCGTTGCCCCATCTATTAGCGATGTGTTGGAGATACAGCCGTGCGTCTGCCCATTAAACAGAAGCGGCCCTTGAGAGATTCTCAAGAGCCAGCCTGCGCCTGCAAACCCAGCGGACCCGACGGGATTCGAACCCGCGATCTCGGCCTTGACAGGGCCGCATGTTAAACCGCTACACCACGGGTCCTTGTTTACAGCCCCGAGAGTTTATCATACGCAATAGGGCATGTCAAGCAAGGGAAAACGGAGAATGGAAAATCGGAAATCGCCTGCCAATCGTCAATCGTAAATCTAAAATCGTAAATCAATAGGCTCCGCCCTTGTAGTACTTCGGATCGGTCGGCGTCTGCCCGGTCG
>DATKAF010000205.1:0-11582 GCA_035498395.1 Anaerolineales bacterium | reverse complement strand
TCGCTCATCCAGGCCGGCTATAGCGATGTAGCCACTGCCTTCATGACGTCCTATTTCAAGTTCTGTGCTGCAACCCCATTCTACGTGTGGATCCTGATCATCCTGTTCGGGATCGCCATATTCCTGACGGTGGGCGGAAAGAACGAGTAGGGACGGACAGCCTGGAAGTTACTGGCGACCTGTTTCACGGGCAGGCTGGCACATACCCGGCTGAGCCGGCCGATCCCTCCATCAACATTCGTTGAACCCCGCTTTCCTCAACCGCCCTCAAATGTTGGGGACGGTTTCAACGGCAAGCCGATGACACGCGGCTGACATCTCATTAGATTCTGCGTAGCATGGCATGGCTTGTGTATGAATTACAGGGTTGTTACAGCCCTGCCATCTGCAGCCAGCAGGAGGCCCCAGGGCAATTTGCTTCGGGCCCAGGTTACCCCTATTCGATATACCTACTCAAATCTAAGGAGACACAAAATGAGCGACGCACCTGTTGAAGTCATTGTTGCAGCATTCCAGGATGAGAAGGCTGCCAAGAACGCCCTGGCGGCGCTTAAGAAGGCAAAGAAGGAAGGGCTGATCAAGATCGAGAACGCCGCCATACTGAGCAAGGACCAGAAGGGCAAGCTGCATATCCGCGAGACCGAGGATATGGGCGGAGGCCGCGGCGCGGCGATCGGCGGCGTTGGCGGCGCGGCCATCGGCCTGATCGCCGGGGCAGCCCTGGCTGTGCCGGTGGCGCTGGGCGCGCTGGTCGGCGGGCTCACCGCCAAGTTGCGCGACACCGGCTTCTCCGATAAGCGGCTGGAGAGCCTGGGCGAGAGCCTGAAGCCAGGGTCGTCCGCCATTATCGCCGTCGTGGAGCATATCTGGGTCGATAAGGTCGAAGCGGCGCTCGCCAAAGAGCAGGCCGATGTGACCACGGCTGAGATCAAGGCGGATATTGCCAGCCAGCTGGAGGCCGGGCACGATGTGGCGTTCTCGGTGCTGGCGACTCAGAGCGGCATGGCCATGTCTCGCGTGGCAGGAAACAAGGACGAGATCGATGCCAGCAAGGTCGTCGTCGATGATACGGGCGTGTATGGCGCGCGCGTCGTAGCCACAACGAAGGGTTTCGCGGTGGAAGAGTCGGACGCCGCAAAGGACGCTCCGAAGAAGGAAAGCCCCGCCGCTTGATGCCTCTGATCGGCTGAACAGCCTTCGCGCCGCCGTCCCAGCGTGGGATGGCGGCGCTCTTTTTTGCTCGACAAATTTCTGGCACCCCGGCTCGATGTATCGGTCGTATCGCTCACCGACTAGTCAGCGGCACCGGGCGCCAGCAGGTGCTCCGCAGCGGGAGCAGCTTCCTGCTGCGGCTTCTTTCGTCCCTTCAGCAGGTACACCTGCATTTCGCCCTTGCCCTTGATCTGCAGCGCGCCGCGTTTCTGAAATGCGTAGCCGGGTTTCAGAAGCTGGTAGACATCGCGGGTGACCTGGATCTCACCGGGTATGCCCGACGACTCCATCCGGCTGGCAACGTTCACTGTATCGCCCCACAGGTCATAGCTGAACTTCTTGAATCCGATGAAGACCAGCATCAATCCGATGGGATAGAACGTGAACGCAACCTCGCTCTGCTGCGCCCGCATGATCATGCCCAGGATGGCGAGGTTCATCGCCAGCATCCACAGGTTCATCAGCCAGTGCATGTGGCGCCGGAGAGCGCGCTGATAGGACGCCCAGAACAGGAAGATCGCAAACGGCTCGACGGCCGCGCGCCATTCCCAGGCGACCGCGTGGGTGCGCGGCAGGACAAAGTAATCCAGTATGCCGAACAACCCGAACATCACGAACCCGAAGGCCACGAAATGCCGGTGCATGACCATGAACCGGTTGGCATAGTCGCGCCGGTAAGCGTCCTCGAGAGGCTTTGGAAAGCGCAGCCGCTTTTGATATTGCAGGGGATCGGAGGCTACGTCGAAGGGGTCAGGAGCAGCAGCGGCACCGCAAACTGTTGTCATAGGTGGCTCCCATTTTGGAAACGCCCGAAGGCTCTGAACACCAATAAGACGTCATAGTTCGCCCAATATATATGATTTCCTGCATCGTACAAATACTGTGGCGGGAGATTGTGCAGCAGCCTTGCACGAGCGTTACGGCACGGCGGCATGCGCAGTGCAACTCTGACTGTGTGCTAAAATACACGCGGAGGGCTCATGCAGAAGTTTGATATGGTCATCGAAGCAGTCCGCTACAAGAACGGCAAGATCGAGCTTGTACGCGGTTACGAACGCAGGGGCGCGACGTTTTCGGACCGCGTTCTCCTGGACCGCAAGACTCTGCTGGAGCGCATCAAGGATGGCAAGCGCCTGGTCACGGGCCAGCGCAAGGAATACCTGGCGAGCACCTTCGACGTCGGTAAACCAGTCAAGCTGGTGGGTGCAGACGGCAAGCAGGTCCTGACAACACTGGCGGAGGCCGACCACGACGAACTGGAGGGTGTGCCCTCGTTCTAACCCGATCCCGGGCAGCGGACCCCATTATGAAAGTCATCGATAAGACCCCGCTTCAAAATGAAAAAGGGGAGATCACGCCCCTGCAGCGGTTGCGTGGCACGCTGGAGCACGGTCCGAATTGGCACGCGGAGATGGAGGCCCAGCAGGCGATCGTCGCGCAGTTGGACCGCGTACTGGAAAAAGGCTTCACCCTGATCCGGAACGTCACCCTGGCGCCCAGCACGATCGTCGAGCCTTTGGTGCTGATCGGGCCGCCCGGCGTGTTCGTGATCCACGTTACGTCGCTGACCGGTTTCTATGAAGCCAAGGGCGATCAATGGAACGTGGTCAAGAGCGGGCACGCGTATCCGGCGTCCAAGAACATGATGTCGTACGTGTACCGCCTGTCGCGTGCGCTGCAGGTGTACCTGGACCGCCAGGGCATTACTCTCCCAGGTCCGGTCGAGCCGGTGCTGGTAGCGGCCAGCCCCGCGCTGCACATCGACTCCCTGCGACCGATGGTGCGGGTGGTGCTCAGCGACGCGGTCCGGCAATTCGCTGCATCGCTCACGCAGGCACGGCCCGTCCTGAAGCCCGAGCTGGTATACGACATTTCCGACCGCATCATCACCCCGCGCGCCAAGGCTGCACCCGCCGAGCCTGCGCCGGTCGTGGCACCCGAATACATTCCGCCGGGGGTACAGCCGCCCGAACCGGAGGAGGCGCCGTCGCGCGCCCGCGCCATATTCCATGCCGCCGAAGAGGCCAAGCCTTTCGACCCCGCCGACCTGGAATTCGCCTTCGACGAAAATGCGCAGCCGGCCGAAGGCGAAGTGCCGGCAGCCCTTAAGGAGACCAGCCCCTCGCAAAAGTTGAAACCTGCCAGGAAAGGGCCCTTCAGGACTAGGCAATGGGTACTCCTGGGCGGCATGCTCGTGGTCGAGTGCTGTATCCTCGCCGGATTTGTATATTTCATCGTGTCCAGCATTCGCTAGCAGCCTTGTCTCTCCCGCTCCTGTCCATCATTATCCCCGCACACAACGAAGAGAACCGCCTGCCCGGGAGCCTGGAGCAGGTATTTTCCTTTTTGGAGAAGCAAGCCTACGAAGCCGAAGTGCTCGTGGTCGAGAACGGCAGCTCTGATCGCACGCTGGAGCTCGCCCGGGGCTTTGCGCGGCAGCACGCGAACCTGCGGGTCATCCACGAGACGCGGCGCGGCAAGGGACTGGCAGTGCGCCGCGGCATGCTGGAGGCGCGCGGCCAGTACCGTTTCATGTGCGACGCCGACCTCTCCATGCCGATCGAAGAGGTCAACAAGTTCGTGCCGCCGGCCCTCTCGGGGTTCGATGTTGCCATCGGTTCCCGCGAGGTGCGAGGCGCCGTCCGCTACGATGAGCCGTTCTACCGCCACTTCGGCGGCCGCCTGATCAACCTGCTCATCCGGCTCCTGATCCTGCCCCGGCTGCAGGACACGCAATGCGGCTTCAAGTGCTTCCGGGCCGAGGCCGCCGACGACCTGTTCCGCCGCCAGCGCCTGGACGGCTGGTCCTTCGATATCGAGGTGCTCTACCTTGCGGAGCGCAAGGGCGACCGCATCGTGGAAGTGCCCGTCCACTGGTATTACCGGGCTGAGAGCAAGGTGAGCGCGCTGCGCGACGCCCTGCGCATGATCAACGACATATTCCTCATCCGTTCCAACATGCGGAACGGGCTGTACGATGCGAACCAACCCTGACATCCGCCTCGAACTTGATCTCTGGACCAGCGGCATGAAGTATGTGGCCGGCCTGGATGAGGCCGGGCGCGGCGCCCTGGCGGGCCCCGTGGCAGTCGGCGCGATCATCCTGCCCTGTCCGACCGCTCCGCTGCGGGAGATGCAAACAGCCGGGCAGGACAGCGGTATCCCGGCTGCACTCGCAGGCGTACGCGACTCCAAGCAGATGACGCCTGCCGAGCGTGCCACGCGAGCGCCGCGCATCAAGGATCAGGCGTTGTGCTGGGCTGTGGGTTTTGCCTCTGCGGCGGAGATCGATTCGGACGGGATCGTGGCGGCCACGCGGCTGGCTGCCATGCGCGCCATCGAGCAGCTCTTTGTCTTTCCAGAATATCTGCTGACCGATTTCCGGCTGGAATTACCGGAGCTGGATATACCGCAGACCGCCCTCGTGAAGGGCGATGCGCGGTGCTTGAGCATCGCGGCGGCCTCCGTGCTGGCGAAGACGGCACGCGATGCCCTTATGTGCGAAATGGAGTTGCAAATGCCGGGGTATGGGCTGGCGCGCCACAAGGGGTATGGAACCCGCGCCCACGTGCACGCCATCCGGCAGATCGGCTATTCGCCAGTCCACCGCAAAAGTTTCACGATCAAGAGCCTCAGCTAGTATCGTTCTGTTAGGCCTTACCCGCGCCGCATCCTGAGGAACGCCTTCATCAACTCCTCCGACACGGCGGGGATCAGCGACAGGCCGAGCACCACACCCCACTCATTCAGAGACATGAAGTGCGTGTTGAATACCTGCTGCAGCGGCGGCAGGACACAGACCAGGAGCAGCAGCGCGATCGAAATCCCGACAGCCAGCTGCATGTAGCGGTTGGAGAACAGGCCGATCTGGAAGACCGAGGCATATTCCGAGCGCACCGTGTAGGCGCGGAAAAGCTCGCACAGCGAGAGCGTGATGAACGCCATGGTCTCCGCTGTCTGGACATCGACGCCGCGCCAGTTGTAGTGCAGCAGGAAACCCACCGGGTTGGCTCCGGCCGGGAGGGCCGCGGCGGCGTTCAGCTGCCAGAGCAGGCCCAGCCCGAACGCCCCCAGCACCGCGCTGGTCTGTGTGATCGTCTGGAGGAGCATGCCGGCCTGCATGCGCCGATCGATGATCGGCTCGGTCTTGGCGCGCGGCTTGCGGAGCATGATATCGGGATCACCCTTTTCCATTGCAAGGGCCAGCGCCGGAGCGCCGTCCGTGATCAGGTTGAGCCATAGCAATTGGATGGCCGTCAGCGGTGTGGGCAGGCCAGCCAGCGTGGCCAGGAAGATGACCATGATCTCGGCCAGATTGGATGAAAGGAGGAAGAACACGAACTTGCGGATATTGGCATAGATGACGCGGCCCTGTTCCACGGCCGCGACGATGCTGGCGTAGTTATCATCCGTCAGCACCATATCCGCAGTACCCTTGGCGACATCGGTGCCGGTGATACCCATGGCCACGCCAATATCGGAGCGCTTGATGGCCGGCGCGTCGTTCACGCCGTCACCGGTCATGGCCACCACCTCGTTGTTGGCCTGCAGCGCATCGACGATGCGCAGCTTGTGATCCGGCGATACCCGCGCAAAGACATCTGTCTGCTCGATCTGCGCCGTGAGATCAGCCTCGTTCATGCCGTCCAGCTCGGCACCCGTGGCGACCTTGCGCCCCGGCTGCAGCAGACCGATGGAAGTGGCAATGGCCCGCGCCGTGTTCGGGAAGTCGCCTGTGATCATCACGGTGCGGATCCCCGCCCGGCGAGCCTTTGCCAGCGCCGGCTTCACCTCCTCGCGCGGCGGGTCAATCATGCCGACCAGACCGGCAAACACCAAGTCTCGTTCCAGGGTATTGGTCTCCACTCCTTGCAGGTCGTCCGGTACATCCCGCTCTAGCCGGTAGGCCAGGCCCAGCACGCGCAGGGCCGCATCAGTCATGGAGTCGTTCGCGGCGAGGATCTCGGCGCGCATCGCGGCCGTAAGCGGTTTGGCCTGGTCCGCGCGTGTCTGGTAGCGCGTGCACAGCTCCAGCACAACGTCGGGCGCGCCCTTCACGGCGATGACGTCCCAATCCTGCTGCCTCCGGTCGCGGAACGGGGAGGCGTCGTCGGGCCGCGGGTTCTTGACGTCATGGATGGTGATCATGCGCTTCCGCTCCGAGTCGAACGGCACTTCGCTCTCGCGTGGATATGCCTGTTTCACCTCCACGTGATAGGAGCCGGCCTTGGTAGCGGCAACGAGCAGCGCGCCTTCGGTCGGATCGCCGACAACCCGGTAGGCCGGCTCCGCCCCTTCTTCCTGGATCTCCTCCAGGTCGGCGTCGTTGTTCAGCACGCCCAGCCACAGGGCGGTACGCGCGCCGGGATAGTCCTCGATCTGCACGGGCTTCCCCTCGACCAGAAAGTCGCCGCGAGGCGCGTAACCCCTGCCCGTGATCTCCATGAAAGTGCCGTCTGACCAGAGGCGCGTCACGGTCATTTCATTCTGCGTCAGCGTGCCCGTCTTGTCCGAGCAGATCACCGTGGCGGAGCCGAGCGTCTCCACCGAGGCCAGCCGGCGGATCAGCGCATGGTGACGGATCATCTCGTTCATCCCGAGCGCCAGGCTGATCGTCACGACCGCGGGCAGCCCCTCCGGGACGGCCGCGATCGCCAGGCTCACCGCCACCAGGAACACATCGGTGATCTCCTTGAGGTTCCCGCTCAGGTAGGTTAGCGGCTCGGTGAACAAGCTGCGGATGTCGGTGTAGTTGACGAGGGCCACCCCGAACACCACGGCCACCAGCACGAGTGCGCCGATGCTCAGAGTCTTGCCCAGTTGGTCGAGCCGCCGCTGGAGCGGGGTCTCCTCGTCCTCCACATTCTGCAGCATGCTGGCGATGAGACCCAGCTGAGTGTGCATGCCTGTGCTCGTCACAACGCCGCGCCCGCGCCCGTACGAGACGAGCGTGCCCATGAAGGCCGTATTCTTGCGGTCGCCGAGCGGCACTTCCTTCTCCAGGACGCTGGCAGCATTCTTCTGCACCGGCAGCGATTCGCCGGTCAGCGACGCCTCCTCCACGCGCAGGTTCATGGCCTCCAGCAGGCGCACATCCGCCGGTACGTAGTTTCCGGCCTCCAGGAACACGATGTCGCCGGGGACCAGATTCCTGGCAGGGATGTCGGCACGGCGTCCATCCCGCAGCGTGTGGGCCTCGGGCGCGGCCAGCCGCTTGAGGGCGGCCAATGATTCCTCCGCCTTTCGTTCCTGAATGATGCCTAGCACCGTATTCAGCACCACGATGGCGAGAATCGCCGCGGCGTCCACCCATTCGCCGAGCAACGCCGAGACCCCGGCCGCCACGATTAGCAGGATGACAACGAAGTTGTTGAGCTGCTCCCACAACGTCGACCAGAAGCCGGGCCGCGCCGCTTCTTCCAGCTCGTTATGCCCGTAGCGCCGCAGGCGGTGTGCCGCCTCTTCGGATGTCAATCCCTCGTCATGCACCCGCAGATCGCGCAGGACCTCGTCGACATCCAGCGCATGCCAGGCCGTGTTCGGTTTCGCTTCATCGGGTGCTGTTTTGAGTGCTTCCGCCATAAAAATCTCCGGTTGCCATAAGAAAAAAGACCACCACGAACATCGTGGTGGTCTTGCCAACGCATGGGTGCGTATGGATCGCCGATGGCATCTCTGCCAATGTTGTGACGACGGTCCACTGGCGCTTTGTAACACGCGCCACGGCTACTCCCCAACCAACAATAAGTCTATTCTTTTCAATCCGGAATGTCAAGGCGTTTCAGTTTTCATCCCTGAAACGTGGGAGCGGTTCTACGGAGCGATCACGGTGCCGGGCAGCAGGTCCTCGTTCTTGGGCACCACCACGATGCCGTCCCGCACGAACCATTTCTCCCGGTCGAAATCCGTGCCGCGCGGGAACGGCCGGATGACGACGCCCTCGCCGACACATACGTTCTTATCCAGGATCGCGCCCTGGATGTCGCAATTGGGGCCGATCCCGATCTCAGACGAATAGTAGTCGGAGCCCATGAGAATGGAGTCCTGCACCAGCGTGCCAGTGCCGATATGCGTGCGCAGCCCGATCACGGAGTGGTGCACGGCGGCGTTCTCGATCCGGCAGCCCTCCGTGAGCAGCACATCCGTCAACTGGGTATCGTGCACCACGCTGCCCGGCAGAAACCGCGAGTGCGTATAGATCGGCAGCTTGGGGTCGTAGAAGCTGAACGGCGGCGTGGTGGAAGTCATCTCCAGGTTCACATCGTAATAGGAGCGGATGGTCCCGATATCGCGCCAGTAGCCATCGTAATCGAAGCCGTATACCCTGTGGGTCTGGACCGCCTGCGGGATGATGTGGATGCCGAAATCGTCGTGGCTGGGGTGATAGCGGAGGAGATCGATGAGCACTTGCGTCTTGAACAGGTAGATGCCCATGGAGGCGCTGAACGGCTGCCGGGGGTCGTCCCGGCTGATGTAACGATCCTGCGTCTCCCGGTCCTGCGGCTTTTCCACGAAGTTGGAAATGCGGCCGTCCGGTTCGCATTTGAGGATACCGAGTCGCGGGGCTTCTTCGCGCGGCACCGGGTGCACGGCGACCGTGATATCGGCGTCGTTCTTCCAGTGGAAATCGGCCATCTCCGCGTAGTTCATGCGGTACAGGTGGTCACCGGCGAGGATCAGCACGTGCTCGGCCCCGGTCGCCTGGATCTCGAACAACTGCTTGCGCACGGCATCCGCCGTCCCCTGGTACCAGTCCGCCGATTGGAGCGTCTGCTCGGCCGCCCAGATCTGCACCCAGCCCGGATGGAACGAGTCGAAGAAATAGGTCTGCGTGATATGCCGGTGCAGCGATACGGAGTTAAACTGGGTCAGGATGGCGACCCGGTAGATCTCCGAGTTAATGCAGTTGCTGATCGGGATATCGATCAAGCGATACTGGCCGGCGATCGGCACCGCGGGCTTGGAGCGCATCTTGGTCAGCGGGTACAGCCGCGCCCCTCGGCCGCCGCCCATGATGACTGCCAAAATATCATTGGTTGTTGGAATCATTCCGAGCCTCCCGGAGAACAGCTTTCACGATCCAACACATGGTGTTCCCTTGATCGAATTCCACAGCACGAAGACAAAGCGCGAGGCTGCCTGTGGCATTCTCGCGCTGCGATCTACATAGGCAAGCGGGCGAACGCCCGCGGTCCTGCTCGGAAGCTGATGTATAATGCCGAAGGTGGGAATCGAACCCACAATCCCGAAGGAACACGATTTTGAGTCGTGCGCGTCTGCCTATTCCGCCACTTCGGCTGGCCGTTAAAGTATAACCAACCCCCCAAACAAGGTCAAGATGAAACTCGGAATCATCGGATTACCTCAGTCCGGCAAGACCACGATCTTCAACGCGGTAACACGGGGCAACACGCCCACTACTGCCAGCGCCGGCCGCATGGAGGTTCACACCGCGGTGGTCGACGTACCGGATGCGCGCGTCGATAAGCTTTCGGCCATGTTCAAGCCCCGGAAGACGGTCTATGCCAAGGTCACGTATGCAGACATTGCCGGATTGGAGGGTGGATCGGCCAAAAGCGGGATCTCGGGGCAATTGTTGAACCAGTTGACCCAGATGGACGGCTTTTTGCTGGTGGTGCGCGGATTTGCCGACGAGAACGTTCCCCATCCAGCCGGAAGCGTCGATCCTGTCCGCGATGTGGACTCGATGCTCGGGGAGCTGCTGCTGAACGACTTGATCGCCGTGGAGCGCAAGCTCGAGCGCCTGACCGAGGAGCGCAAGAAGGGCGGCACGGATAAGACGATCAACGAGCGCCAGACAGGGCTATTCAAGCGCCTGCAGGAGGCGCTCAATGCGAACACCCCACTGCGGAAGCTGGAGTTCAACCCGGAAGAGTCCCGCGAGCTGGCGTCTTTTGGCCTGCTGACGCGCAAACCGATCCTGACCGTCTTCAACATGGGCGAGGGCGAGACGGCTCCGCAGGCGGAGCTCGACCATCCGTCGGTCGCGCTCATGGGCAAGCTGGAGATGGAGATCGCCCAGCTTGGCCCGGAGGATGCCGGGGTTTTTATGAAGGAATACGGCATCGAAGAGTTGAGCCTCAGCCGAATGATCCGGCTCTCGTATGACCTGCTCCGGCAGCAGTCCTTCTTTACCGTCGGCGAGGACGAGGTGCGCGCCTGGGCCACACCGCGGCTTGCCACCGCGGTGGAGGCAGCCGGTGAGATCCACACCGACCTGCAGCGCGGCTTCGTGCGGGCCGAAGTCGTCGCCTATGATGACCTCATCGCATTGGGCGGCATGAACGAGGCAAAAGCCAGGGGCAAGCTGCGGCTGGAAGGCAAAGATTACCAGGTCAAGGATGGGGACATCATGCACATCAGGTTCAACATCTAGCCTTGCCGGCAATCCACAGATACAAGCAAAGCCGTCCACTGGGGCGGCTTTGCTGCTTAAGGCCGGGAAAGTTGGCAAGCTTGCAAGTTTGAAAACGGATTCCGTTCAGCGATTGCCATTAAGTGTGGCTATTTCATGGCAATTGCAGCACGTTTCCCAATTCTGGTTATCATAAGCTGAAGCCAAAAGCTTCGAAGGAAGCCGCCGGCAAAGAGCACAAGGGAGCGGTTGTCACTGATGCACACGAGGAGGGTGTCATGTCGATCCGTTCGAGGAACTGGAAAGCTGTCCTTCTTCTATTCTCGTCGCTTGCCGTAATCCTGGCTTGTTCCATCTCCACGGAGTCACCCACCCAGGCCCCCGCCCCGGATGCCACCAAGGCGGTGCTGGAATACCAGGCCACATCCCTGGCCTTGCAGCTCACGCAGTCAGCGCTCAATGCCCAGCAGCAGGCGCAGGCGGCGCCGACGCAGCAGCCTACCGTGCCTCCGCCTCCCCCGCCCACGGACGCGCCCGCTGTACCCACACAGGTGCCTCCCACGGCGACTCCGGATGTCGAGGCGCAGATCAAGAATGCCAGGGTGCTGCTGTATGAGGACACAGACGAGCTCGGCATCGGTCAATGGATCGAGGATGCAGTGAGCGGCATGGGCCTGACCTACACGCAGACCGGTTCCTACAGCGGGCGCTTCATGGAATACCTGAATTCCGGCAAACCGTACGACCTGATCATCGTCGGGGCCGAAGACAGGTCAAAGATCACGGGCGAATTCTGGGATGTGATCAATACGCGCCTGAACCGCGACAAGGCCGCGTTGATCATGGAGGTCTGGTACCTGGCGCGTGAGTCCACCGGTCCCATCGCCAAGATCCTGGGCCCGTGCGGCGTCCGCTACCGGAAGCAATATGACACCGCCGACTCGGTCTACTGGTGGAATCCCACGCACGAGATCTTTAATGTGCCCAATTCGGT
>DATKAF010000204.1:0-15089 GCA_035498395.1 Anaerolineales bacterium | reverse complement strand
AGAAGGAATTCGCCCTGCGCCGTATGGGGAGAGCGACTGCGGCCCTCTCGCTGATCCTGATCCTTTCTTGTGCCGAGCTCATCACCGCCTCGCTCATCGTGCCCAGCCTGCCCGCCTCCTTCTTCCTTGCCACACCAACTCTCGACCTTCTCTCGACCCCAACGGGTACAATTTCCCCTGAGCTGGCGACCCAGATCGCCCGTACGCCGCGACCTGTGCCGACCCTGGAGGGCGCACAAGGCTGCCAGCCGGGAAAACTCATGCTGACAGCCCCGAAGGCAGGGAGTGAGGTCCGTGCCACGGTGGATGTCCAGGGCACGGTCGATATACCCAACTTCGGATTCTATAAGTACGAGGTGGCGCCCCTCAACTCGGAAAACTGGTCGACCATATCTGCCGGCCGCGAGACTGTCGTGAGCGGGTCGCTTGGCCAGTGGGATACCACAGCCGTGCCGCCCGGGGATTACCAGCTCCGGCTTGTGGTGACCGACAACCAGGGCCAATCTCTGCCAGCGTGCATCATACCCGTGCGGGTTCTGCCGCCTTCCTAGCCGCAACCATTGGACACCTGGAGAAAAGACCCGAGAGGATAGCAAGACACCATGCCTGCCATTCAGATCCGCACCGCAGTGGCTACTGATGTTCCACATCTCATGGGGATCGATCACTCCTCCAGCAGCGAGTATGTATGGCAGCTGGAACTCCGCCGCCAGTCTGGTGAGATCGTCGCCAGCTTCCGCGACGTGCGCTTGCCGCGGCCGATCGCCTTGACGTACCCGCACGATCCCTTCGCCCTGGGCGATGAGTGGATGCATATGGCGGCGCTGCTGGTTGCTCTGGATGGCAAGGATGCAGTTGGATATATGGGGCTGACCGAACGGCCCTCCTCCGGTGTCTGGGTGACGGACATGGTGGTCACCCCTGCCTGGAGGAGGCAAGGCGTTGCGACCGCTCTGCTCGAATCGGCCCGCGCATGGACCGAGCAGCAGGAATACCGCCGCATGTTCCTGGAAATGCAATCAAAGAACCAGCCTGCCATCCGCCTGGCGCAGAAGCATGGCTTTGAATTCTGCGGGTATAATGACCACTATTACGCCACTCAGGACGTGGCTTTGTTCTTCGTGAGGGCAGTCTAAGACGGAGGGTTGTCGTCTGCTCCATGGGGAGGGGCAGGAGCTTAAGGTACTGGGAAGGCCGTATGTTTAACGGTTGGTCTGACAACTTACTGGTGGGGATTCAAGCACTCAACCAGATACTTACAGCGGGCATTGCCATAACGGCATTCTCGCTCTTTTTGTATTCCCTGTCCTTCAACCTTCGTGATCGCGTGGCGCGGTCCTTCGCCATCATTCTGCTGTGCGTCGTGGTGGTCTTCACGACCGAGGCGCTGCAGAACCGCTCGGCCTCCAGTTGGGGCACGGAGACGCTCCTGCGCCTACAGTGGATCGGCATCGTCTTTCTGCCGGCGGCCTATCTGCATCTCTCGGACGCCTTGCTGGTCACGGCAGGGCGCCCGTCGCGCGGCCGCCGTCGGTTTGCTGTGCGTGCGATGTACGGCGTGTCCAGCTTGTTCCTGCTGGCGCTGGCAGCCGGCTACCTGCTGGGTCCGCTCGTTCTCAACGGCAAGCCCGCCCCGCACCTGAGACGGACATCTCTCACCGAGGTCTTTACCCTGTATTACGTGGGGGCCATGGTATGGGCGGCCATCAACTTCCTTCGCGCCTACTCGCTAATGCTGACCCGTTCCGGCCGGCGCCGCATGCTGTACTTGATGGCCGGTGCGACGGCTCCTGCACTCGGCTCGTATCCCTACCTGCTGTATGGCAGCGCGATCGCCGCGCAGTTGCCGCTGCTCTTCTGGACTACTGCAACCTTAATCAACATCTTGGTCGGCGGGCTGGTGGTCGTCATGGCGTATGCTGTGGCGTTCTTCGGCGTTTCGTGGCCTGACCGCGTCATCAAGAGCCGCCTGTTCAAGTGGATCATGCGTGGTCCCGTGACCGCCTCGGCCGCGCTGGCGCTCACGACCATCGTCCGCCGGGGCGGCGCGCTGATGGGCGTTGAATACTCGGCCTTCGTGCCACTGGCGATGGTGGGGACCGTGCTCCTGTTCGAGCACGGTATCACTCTCTTTGCTCCCATTTGGGAGCGCCTGCTGTTCTTCGGCCGGGACCGCACGGAGCTGCAGGTTTTTCAGAGCATGCAAGAACGCATGGTCACCCGGGGCGACTTGCAGCAATTCCTGGAGGCTGTCCTTGCCGCGGTCCGTGACCATATGCGCTCTCCGTCGGCCTTCATCGCCGCCCTGGAAGAGGACGAGCTGACTCTGATCGTGACGGCGGGCAATCGTACCATGCTCAACCAGCAGGGTCTGGCCGAGGCGCTCGAGATATTCAGCAATGGGAACGGCGCCGATCACCGCGAGTTCCTGTGGGGCCGCTACTGGGTGCTGCCTCTTCACCGGCGCAAGCGCGGCGACCTGGATCGCGACGAGGTCCCGCCGTTGCTCGGCGTCCTGGGGGTGGCGCATACGGAATCCCAGCATCTCGAAGTTGAACAGCGCGAGGCCCTTTGGCTGCTAGCCGACCGGGCTTCGCTGGCGCTCGACGATCGCCGCATGCAGCAGCGGGTCTTTGCTTCCCTAGAGGATTTACAGCCACAGGTGGATATGATCCAGCGCATGCGCGCGGCAGGGCGGTACGATTCCCGCGCGAGCCTTCTCAATCCGGAGTTGCCGCCCGAAGCGGACCTGGCCAATTGGGTGAAGGACGCGCTAACACACTACTGGGGAGGGCCCAAGTTACTGAACAGTCCACTGATGCGCCTGCAAGTAGTCCAGGCCATGGCGGGGGAACACGATGGGAACGCAGCAAATGCATTGAGGGCTCTGCTGCGCAAGGCCGTCGATCAGGTCAAACCGGAGGGAGAGCGCCGTTTCACAACGGAGTGGATTCTCTACAACATACTGGAAATGAAGTTCATGGAGGGGCGCAAAGTCCGCGAGGTGGCGGGGCGGCTGGCGATGTCGGAAGCAGACTTATATCGGAAGCAGCGGGTGGCCGTGGAGGCGGTGGCCAAGGCCATCCTGGAAATGGAATCGCAAACGAGGTAGGGAAGGTAGGGTGATATGGTGAACAAAAAACAAGAGAATGAAAACGAGATGCCGGTCGTGGACGAGAGTTGGTGGGAATCGGTTTTGGCGGAGGAGGCACGACATCCCAGTCATGCCCCCGCCCGTTCACAGGCAAAGCCGGAAAGCCGGGCGGATGGCCGGACCGATGAGTTGCCCAAGATCGCTCCCAACTGGACCCAGGTGAAAGATCTCTACCAGCGCGACCAGATCGTGGATCTCAAGGTGAGCGGCTGTAATCGCGGAGGGCTGTTGGTCGAAGGTCCCGAACTGTATGGTTTTGTCCCGTTCTCCCATCTGGTGGGAATGGCGGGGCAGGTGGACCTTGCCGAGCGTGAGAAGCACCTGGAGAGCTATGTTGGGCGAACGCTCCGCCTCAAGGTCATCGAATGCGTGCCGGAGGATGGTCGCATAGTGTTTTCAGAGCGCGCAGCCCAGGCCGAGCCAGGAAAACGCTCGGAGCTTTTCCATTCGCTGCGCGCGGGCGAGTGCGTGGATGGCACGGTCACGAATATCACGGACTTCGGAGTGTTTGTGGATCTCGGTGGAGTTGAAGGCTTGATCCATATCTCCGAGCTTTCCTGGGGACGCGTCATTCATCCGAATCAGATTGTCAAGATGGGACAGAAGCTTCAAGTGCAGGTCTTGGACCTGTCTCCCGAGCGGTGCCGTGTCGCGCTGAGTCTCAAACGGCTCGCGCCCAATCCCTGGACAAAGATCGGGTCGGAGCTGTCTGTGGGCGACGTTGTGCCGGCAGTGATCACCAGCGTCCTTTCCTATGGCGCGTTCGCGCGCCTGGAGTTGGGTGTCGAGGGCTTGATCCACGCTTCTGAAATGCCGCTGGCAGAGGGCCAGACAGTGAAGGACTTCCTGGAAGAAGGCCAGCAGGTGCGCGTGCGCGTGCTTCATGTCGATCCTTCGCGGCAGCGTATGGGCCTCAGCATGCAGTTAGATGGCAGATAAGCTCGATCACCCCATCCAGTCATCCTCGCCGTCGCACGACTGGCTGGAGCGGGTCACACGCTTCAACCTTCACTTCGGGCGCTACCTGAGGGATGGCCTCGGCGTGTTGTTCATTGCCGTGGCAGCCATCACCGTCTTCGGCATGATTGGCCTGACGGGCGGCTGGCTTCTCACTCCATGGACAGATTTCCTCTCGCTTTGGTTCGGCTGGGGGACCTATCTCTTCCTGGCCGCCCTCGCATTCTCGGGCGTTGGCTTGATCCGAAGGAGCGGGAGCCCGATTCGCTGGGGCCGCCTAGTTGCGCTTGAGCTGGCAGCCCTGCTGACGCTCTCTCTGCTTGCGCTCATCGGTCAAATGTCGCTGCCGCGCGCAGAGCTGGGAATGGATGGCGGCCGTATCGGTTGGTCGATGGCATATCTCACGACCCAACGGCTGGGTCTCTTCCTTGGTTCCGCCTTCCTGGGTGGTTGCTGGCTGCTCTGCCTGCTCACGGGTTTCGGCGCCTGGGCGAAAGCCGAAGCCGCCTTGCACAGGCTCGCCGGGGACGTTCCTGCGGTCGAGGCGGCGGCTCCCATTGCGACTGCTTCACCAGCTCCGAGAGTGCCGAAGGAAGAGGCACCGAAGTCCGCTCCCAAAAAGGGTTCGACGCAGAAGATACCACCCGAATTCCGAACCTCTCTGGCGCCTCCAGAGAAGAAGGCTGCGAAGGCGACCAAGCCTGTGGAGCGTGAAGAGGGTCTGCCTCCCCTGAACATTCTAATGACCGAGCAGTCCGTGCGTCCCGATGAAAGGACGATCAACCAGACGGCCGGCATGATACAAAAGACGCTCGCCGAATTCGGTATTCCGGCGACCGTCATCGGTTATCGAATGGGCCCGGCCGTCACGCAGTTTGCCGTGCAGCCCGGCTTCATTAAGAAGCCCGGTTCCAGCGATGACGAGGACGCCCAGCAGATGAAGGTCCGGGTTGCGCAGATCGCCAACCTACAGAAGGACCTGGCCCTTGCACTTTCTGCGGAGCGGCTGCGCATCGAGGCGCCTGTTCCGGGAAAACCCTATGTGGGCATCGAAGTGCCGAACGCCAACTCGACGGTAGTGCGGCTCAGACCCATCCTGGAAAGCGAAGAATTCCAGCGTACGAGCGCTCCACTGGCCATCGCGTTGGGGCGGGATGTCTCCGGCCATCCTTTGATCGCCGACCTGGCGCGCATGCCGCACCTGCTGATCGCCGGCGCTACCGGCTCCGGCAAATCCGTCTGCATCACGGCGCTGGCCGCGTGCCTTGCGATGAACAATGCTCCGGAAGACCTGCGCATCATCCTGATCGATGCGAAGATGGTGGAACTGCTGCGCTTCAATGGCCTGGCCCATCTTTACGGCAAGGTCGAGACCAATATCGAGCGCATCCTGGGCGTTCTGCGCTGGGTCGTCCTGGAGATGGAGCATCGCTACCGGTTGCTGGAGGGCGCGCGCGCCCGTGATCTGGAAGCGTACAACCGCAAACAGGTTCGCAAGGCGGATGGCATCCCCTTGCCGCGTATCGTCGTCCTGATCGACGAACTCGCAGACCTCATGATGTCGGCGCCGGATCAAACAGAGCATAATCTGGTCCGGCTTGCCCAGATGGCCCGCGCCACCGGCATCCATTTGGTGGTTGCCACTCAGCGCCCTTCGACCGATGTGGTCACGGGTCTCATCAAGGCCAACTTCCCTGCCCGGTTGGCGTTCGCGGTCGCTTCCAGTGTGGATTCGCGCGTGATCCTCGACACAACGGGCGCCGAGACCCTGCTGGGGCGCGGCGACATGCTGTTCCTCAACCCCGAGCAGGGCACGCCAGTCCGAGCGCAGGGGGCCATGGTGACCGATATGGAGATCGAGCGCATCCTCGATTACTGGCAGAAGAACAGCCAGCTGACTCCCGAGAGCGTCCCACCGTGGGAAAAGCTGCTCAGCGAGCCGGACGAGGATGAAGATGAAGGATTGATCGAGCAGGCGGTCTCGCTCGTTAAGCAGAGCCAGCGGGCATCTGCCTCGCTCCTGCAGCGCCGTTTGCGTATCGGGTATCCGCGCGCGGCCCGTCTCCTGGATCAGTTGGAAGAGATGGGCGTGGTTGGCCCATCGCAGGGCGGCGGCAAGGAACGCGAGGTGCTCGTCGCTGATGATGAACAGGGTGATCCAGACGACTAGACCGGAGGCAGCAGGCGGTTTTCGAGTATGATTAGGCAATCAAGTCAGAGGCTCAAATGAGAAAAACATTCACGGACTTCCTGCGTGTGACCTTCAAATTTGTCCTCGACCCAATTGCCCGTCTCCTGAATCGGCTGGGCCTGACTCCCATCACCGTCACGCTGATCGGCGTCTTCGGCAGCGTGCTGGCTGCTGTTTTCGTGGCGCGCGGGCAGATCACCATCGGCGGCATTATCATGCTGATCGCCTGGCCGATCGACGCGCTCGACGGCACGATGGCACGCCTGCGTGGGGAGGCCAGCGACTGGGGCGCCTTTGTCGATTCGGTGAGCGACCGCTATTCGGAGTTGATCATCCTGGGGGCGCTACTGTATTACTTCGCTGCCCACGATCAGCACATCACCGAAGTGGTCACGTACGCTGCGGCGGCGGGCTCAGTCCTGGTCTCCTACGTAAAGGCCCGTGCCGAGGCGCAGAGCTTCAGCGCCAGGGAAGGCCTGCTCACGCGCGCGGAGCGCTATCTGATCCTGGGACCGTCTCTGTTGTTCAATATCCCGGCCATCGGGGTATGGATCATCGCCATACTGGCCAATATCACGGCCCTGCAGCGCATTTGGTTCGTCCGCGCGCAGGCGCATGCCAACGCCAGGACGAAGAGCATGCTCGCTAAGGAGACACATGCATGAGTGACGGTTTTGCGCTGGGGCCGCTGTACGTTCGCTACTACGGCATCATCTTGATGTTGGGCGCAGTCGCCGGCGGCTGGCTGGCGACGGTCGAGCTCAAGCGGCGGCACCGCGACCCGGAGCTGGTCTGGGATTTGCTGGTATATCTGATCATCGGTGGTGTGATTGGCGCTCGCATCTGGCACATCTTCACGCCGCCGCCTTCCTCCATCTCACAGGGCTTCACCACTGCTTTCTATCTGACGCATCCCCTCGACGCCATCGCCATATGGAAGGGCGGCCTGGGGATCCCCGGCGCGGTGATCGGCGGCATGGTTGCGCTCTACCTGTACACCCGCAACCACAAAGAGGTCGGTTTCATTGATTGGACGGACATCTGCGCTCCCAGCCTCGCTCTGGGGCAAGCCATCGGTCGCTGGGGTAACTTCTTCAATCAAGAGCTGTACGGCGCGCCCACCAACCTGCCCTGGAAGATCTACATTGATCCGGCTCACCGGCTGGCGGGCTTCGCGGCCGTATCCTACTATCATCCTCTGTTCGCATACGAGTCGCTGCTCGATCTCGCAAACATGTTCTTCCTCTTGTGGGTGAGCCGGGCCTACGCCGGGCGGCTGAAGCGCGGCGATGTGTTCAACATCTACCTCATTACCTATCCGTTGATCCGTTTCTCACTGGACTTTCTGCGACTGGATGCCTCCCAGGTCATGCACCTCAACGTGAACCAGACGCTGATGGCTGTTGTATTTATCTGCGCTATCGCAGTACTCATCTGGCGGCATCGCCCTGGCTCAGCCGAGCCCACACACAACCCGTATGCTCTGGCCGAACCCGATGAAGCGGATGAGGCCCCCATCGGCGAAGGCGCCGTGGATATCGCATTGGCTAGTGACGGCGATGAGACGCCCGCTGACGATCCCGATGCCAAGGCTGACCCGGCTGCCTCTCCTCCGGAGGAGGGGAAGACGGCTGCTAGAAGGAGCGCGTCCAGGAACGCCAGCTAGTGGCCGCCTGAAAAGAGGGGCCTTCGATATTGCCGAGGACGGCACGGGACTGATATCCCATTGACGCCGCCCTCGTGCGCTCCTACCCTCATACCCTTATGATCGAGACGAATGACCTCAGCAAGCAGTTCGGCGACTTCCGCGCCGTTGACGCGGTGACACTCACGGTTCAGCCTGGCCAGATACTGGCGCTACTAGGTCAGAATGGCGCCGGAAAGACGACCACGGTGCGGATGCTCACTGCACTCTTGATGCCCACACGCGGCAGCGCACGCGTCGCAGGCTATGATATCGCCAGCCAGGGACAGCAGGTGCGGGCGTCCGTCGGGGTGTTGACGGAGCAGCACGGACTGTACCTGCGCATGACCGGGCTCGAGTATCTGGATTTCTTCGGGCGCATCTACCGGCTGGATGCAACGGCGAGGCGCAGCCGTAACGTCTACCTGCTGGAGTATTTTGGGCTGGCGCAAGCCGGCGGGCGGAGCATCGGAGAGTATTCCAAGGGAATGCGCCAGAAACTGGCGCTGGCCCGTGCCTTGATGCATGAGCCTCCCGTGCTTTTGCTGGATGAGCCAACCTCTGCCATGGACCCCGAATCGGCGCGCCTCGTCCGCGATGAGATCTGGCGGCTTCGTTCGTCCAAGCGCACGATCATCATCTGCACCCACAATTTGGCGGAGGCCGAGGCGCTGGCCGACATCATTGCTATCATCTACAAGGGGCGCGTCCTTCTCTCAGGTTCGTTGGCCGAGCTCAAGCGGGCTGTCCTCGGACAGCCGGAATACGAGGCGCGTCTATCCGGCGACTGGACGCCGGTAGGCATGGAACTGCCGGCCGGCGTAAGCATGAGTCAGTCCAGCGATTCCACGCTGCGCTTCCGCGTCGATGATCCCGCGGATTCGAATCCCCGGCTGCTTCACCAGATGACATCCCGTCGGGCACCGGTCGTCTCCTTTCAGGAAGTGCCCCGCAGCCTCGAGCAGGTCTACCTGAGGGTTATGGCCGATGTCCAGGCCATTCCGCCGGAGAGACAGCATGCTTGACGACGCACGGATGGTCTGGCTGGTGGCAGGTCGCGAGCTCCACGATCAGTTGCGCGATTGGCGGATTCTCTCGCCGCTGTTGGTCCTCACGCTGGCCTTCCCGTTCCTTATGAACGTGGTCGCGCGGCAAGCCGTCTCGTTCTTTGCCCAGTACGGGACGGACTTGATCGCTGACCGCCTGATCCCGTTTTCCATCCTTATCATCGGTTTCTTCCCCATCACCATTTCCCTCGTTGTTGCCCTCGAGTCCTTTGTGGGCGAAAAAGAGCGCGGCACCATCGAACCTCTGCTGAGCGCGCCGCTCCGGAATGCGCACCTGTATTTCGGCAAACTGGTCATCGGCGTGCTGACGCCCCTGCTGGGCAGCTACCTTGCGATCACCTTGTATCTGCTGATGGTCTCGCAGCATGGCTTGCACCTGCCCGATCCGGGCACGTTGCTCCTGCTGTATACGCTGACCACCGCGCATGCCATTTTGATGGTGAGCGCGGCCATCGTCATCTCCGTCCAGTCCACCACTGTGAGGGCGGCCAACCTGCTCGCCTCCTTCATCGTGATACCGGTGGCGATCCTGATGCAGGGTGAGAGTGTGCTGCTGTTCTGGGGCACCGACCGCGTGTTGTGGCTTGCGGTCGCGGGTGTCCTCATCCTTGCAGGGTTGCTGGTCCGGTTGGGGTTATCCCATTTCCAGCGCGAGTATCTCCTGGGACGCGAGTTCGACACCCTCAATTTCCATTGGATCGCGGTGACGTTTTGGAGCGCCTTCCGCGGTCAGAATCGCTCGCTGGCCGCGTGGTACGCCTCGGACGTCCGCAGGGTGCTTGGCCAGCTGCGGCTGCCGCTGCTCCTCACGCTGTTGATGGCCGCCATCGGATTCGGCGCGAGCTATCGATGGGCAACGCTCAATATCCCGCACCTTCTTTCCAGCGCCACCACTCGGGACTTCACGAGCCTGATACAGGATGCGAGACAGTCCGTGGGCCTGGTGCAGGCCCATCAGAAGTTGTCGGCCTCGTTTATCTTTCTGAACAACATGCGCGCCACCTTCCTGGTGTTCGTGGCGGGCCTCTTTTCCTTCAGCGTGCTGGGCATGCTGCTCTATCTTCTGAACGTGGGCCTCGTGGGTGGCGTCCTGGGCATCTTCAAGCTGATCGGCTTCGCGCCGGCCGTCCTGTTTGCTGCCGGCCTGCTCCCGCATGGTATCTTTGAGATCCCTGCCCTGATGCTGGCGACTGCGGTCGTTCTTCGCATGGGTGCGGTGCTCGTCACTCCGCAGACCGGCAAGTCCATGGGCCAGATCGTACTCGAGCAGCTGGCGGATTGGCTGAAGATATTTCTTGGCCTGGTCGTGCCGCTACTTGCGCTGGCCGCTCTCGTGGAAGCCTACGTGACGCCGTTGATATTGTCTGCCGCCATCAAGTAGGGGTCCTATGCCCAAAGTCATAATTCTGGGGTCGTCCAATGCGATTCCAACGATCGACCACGAGAACACGCACATGGTCGTCGTTGGCCGGGAGCGGGTGGTGCTGGTGGATTGCGTGAGCAACCCCATCGTGCGCTTGGAGAAGGCCGGCGTCGACTTCAATGATCTGACTGACCTGATCATCACCCACTTTCACCCCGATCATGTTTCAGGCGTTCCTCTGCTCCTGATGGACATGTGGCTCATGGGACGCCGCAAGCCGCTCAATGTGTATGGCTTGCACCACACTCTGGACCGGGTCGAGGACCTGATGGGTTTCTACGGCTGGTCGGACTGGCCCAACTTCTATCCCGTCGCCTTTTATCGCCTGCCTGCCAAGGATATGACCCCGGTGCTGGACTGTCCCGACTTCCGTATATTCGCCTCACCGGTGCGTCATCTGCTTCCGACCGTGGGGCTCCGGTTCGAGTTCGATGGCGGCCACAAGGTCATGGCGTACTCCTGCGATACGGAGCCTTGTTCCCAGGTTACACGCCTTGCGGAGGGCGCCGATGTGCTCATTCACGAAGCAGCCGGCGCCTCGCGAGGACATTCCTCAGCCGGGCAGGCCGGGGAAATTGCCGCGCGCGCCGAGGTCGGCGCCCTGTATCTCATTCACTATCCCACCGGCCGGTTCGCGAAGGGTGACTTGGTGAAGGAGGCCGCCCATCATTACCAAGGTCCGATCCAGCTCGCCGAAGATTTCATGGTTCTCAACCTTGATTGAGGCCGGCACTGCCGTGCGCCGCCGAACAACATAATAAACGGGCTGCCATGTGGCAGCCCGTTTATTATGCTGATATCGCAAGATCGCCGTGCCCCTGGCTCACCACCCCTTGATATAAGGCGACCAGGCTTCATTCTCCTGCAAGTGCCGGCCGAAAATATACGCGGCATTTGCCGGGGGCTCCTTGGGGATGTGCAGGAGAGCCATGCGCGCTTCCTCAGGCTGCCTTCCTCCCTTGCGGTGGTTGCAGGAAGGGCAGGCGGCTACGACGTTCGTCCATGTGTGCTGACCGCCCTGGTAGCGCGGGACCACGTGATCGACCGTCAGGCCGCCATCGCGCCGGCCGCAATACTGGCATGTATAATTATCGCGCCGAAACACTTCACGCCGCGTCAGCTTCACGCGCGGGCGCGGGCGCCTGACTTGAAGTTCCAGCCGTATGACCGACGGGCGCGGGATCAACTCTCGCACGGTCCGGATGTAGCCCCGTCCGTTCGCAACCATGGCAGCCTTCCCGCCAAGGATCAGGACCACGGCGCGTCGAGTAGTGCAGACGTTGATCGGCTCGAAGTTGGCGTTCAACACCAATACTGGCTCTTGCATAAGACACCCAGGATTTGCATGATTATACTCGACAATGTTAAGCCGAATTCCGGGGTCGCATGAGGGTACTCATTGCCGGAGGCGCCGGCTTCCTCGGCGCTGCCTTGCGCCGTTCGCTCGAGCTTGACGGACACGAGGTCGGCATACTGACCCGCCGCGTGCCGCGCTCGCCGATCGAGATCCAGTGGGATGGGCATTCCCAAGGTCCGTGGGCGGATAGGGTCTGCGAGTTCGACGCAATTGTCAACGCAACCGGCTATGGGCTGGAACATTGGCCCTGGACGCCCTCCCATAAGAGAGCATTCCACGACTCGCGCATCCTTCCCGGCCGTGCCCTCATCCTTGCTTTGGAGCGGGCGCAGCATCGTCCGCGCGTCTTCTTGCAGTTGTCCGGGATAAACCGGTACGGCCTGCACGGGACGGACTCGGCGGATGAGCACACGCCAGCCGCCGATGATTTTCTCGCCCGATTGACCGTGGATTGGGAGGCCGCGACGCAGCCTGTGGAGGGGCTCGGCGTGAGGTGGATCGCCGCACGCAATGCCGTGGTGCTGGATTCCCGCGCAGGCCTGTTTCCGCTGATGGCGCTGCCGGTGCGTCTATTCGTTGGCGGACCGCTGGCAGACGGGCGGCAGGCGGTTCCCTGGATTCACCTGGCGGATACCGTCGGAGCATACCGGTTCCTGCTGGAAAACGAGGCTGCCTCCGGTCCCTGCAACATCATTGCACCGCAGCCTGCCTCTAACGCCGATTTCCTGCGGGCCGTAGCCGCTGCCCTGCGCCGCCCCTATTGGCTGCGAACCCCCGCCTTCCTTCTGCGGTTGATCCTGGGTGAGATGAGCTGCCTGGTCGTCGACGGCAGATACGCGCGACCGCAGCGCCTGCTGGAACTCGGCTACGCCTTTCGCTATCCAACCCTGCAGGAGGCGCTGGAGCAATTGCTGGAGCGGTCATAAATGACCAGTTGGGAAGCCTGTAAGGCCCTTGGAAATCGTCCACCGAATGTGGTATGTTAGTGCAGTGCCTGTTTCCCGGGCACTGACTGGAAGGAGATTCAAAATGTCACGTTTCTTCATACTTCTCGCGATGGCTGGCATGCTGGGGTTGGCGGCATGCGGCCGATCCCTTGGCCCCCCGCCCGTGCTTCCGACGATCCAGGCGCCTGCCGCTGCTACCGCAGAGATCAATCAGGCCTATCCCACCGAGCAGGCTCAACAATCCAACGCTTCGCAGACCGTCAGCGGGTTTTCTGTGAACCTCCAGCGTGCCTGGCGCGATGGCAAGCAGGTCAATGCTAATGTTTGCTTCACACTTCCGGATGCATCCGACTGGACCGTCTGGAATGCTCATCTGGAATATGGCGGTCAAACCGTATCCGAGTTCAGTTCCTCGATGCTGAGCCGCCAGGAAACCTCCGGCGCCGAGCCGGGTCAGCGCTGCGACCAGTTGAGCTTTTACGTTCCGCCGGACGCGAATCTCTCGTCTTCGTCATTGACCATCGAATCCCTGGGCGCCTATCCGACCCAGGATGAGTACTGCTCGCTTTACATGCCCAAGATCCAGCAGGCGCTGAACGACCGCGGCGTCGCCATCACCCTCAACTGCGCGGACACGAACGGCGCCATGGCAATGCAGATCACCAATAAGCCGGACGCGATGTCTCAGGCAGAGGCGGAACAACTGGTCTACAGCGACGAGTTTTACACCGTGAAGGGGCCATGGTCGTTCCCGCTCACGTTCAGCCAGTAGGCGGGAATGCTGTATAATACCGTGATGCTCGCCGCGAAAGTCCCCTTCTACTATTCGTCGAGGCCCTGATCGGAATCCGAGGGACAAACAGAAATGAAACGCGCCCTCGCGGGCGCGTTTCTTCTTTATGGAGGGCTTGAGGAGCAATGATGAATATTGATGATCAGGTCGAACTGCTCATGCAAGGAACGGAGTACGGTGACGAGACCCTGAAGAACGCCATGGCAGCCGAGCTTCGGCAGCGCCTTCTGGATTCGCAGAAGGATGCACGGCCGCTGCGCGTCTACTGCGGCTATGACCCCACCTCCAGTGATCTGCATCTCGGCCATACCATCACCATGCGAAAGCTACGGCAGTTCCAGGACCTCGGCCACGATGTCACGTTCCTCATCGGCAACTACACCGCGCTGGTCGGCGATCCGTCCGACAAGAACAAGGCCCGGCCGGTTCTCACTCTGGAACAGGTGTCGGAGAATGCGAAGAGCTACGCGGAGCAGGCCTTTCGCGTCCTGGATCGCGCCAAGGTCCAGGTGCGCTATAACGGCGAGTGGCTGAGCAAGCTGACGCTGGTGGACCTGATCCGGCTCGGGCAGAACTTCACGGTCCAGCAGTTTCTGGCCCGCGAGAACTTCGCCAAACGGTTGGAGAAGGACGAGCCGATCTTCCTGCACGAGACCTTCTATGCCCTGATGCAGGGATACGATGCCGTTGCCCAGCAGACGGATGTGCAGGTTGGCGGGACGGACCAGCTCTTCAACATCATTGTCGCCGGTCGCAAGCTGCAGGAGGCCATGGGCCAGCGCCCGCTGGTCGGCATCATTGTCGGCATCCTGCCCGGCACCGATGGCTTGCAGCGCATGTCGAAATCAACCGGGAACGTCATCCCCATCCACACGAACGCCGAGGACATGTATGGCAAGCTCATGTCTGTCCCGGATTCGGCCATGGAGAAGTACATGCGGCTGGTAACCCGTTGGACGCCGCGCCAGATCGACGGCCTGCTCCAGCAACTGGCCTCCGGAGCGATCCACCCGCGCGACGCGAAGATGAGGCTTGCCCGCGAGATCGTGGAGGTCTTTTATGGGGAGGCAGACGCGCAGGCGGCCGAGCAGGCCTTCATACGGATGTTCCAGCACAAAGAGATCCCCGAGGCGATGCCCGAGTTTGCCCTCACACCCGGCGCCACGGTGACCGACGTCCTCCTCCAGACGGGCCTGGCAAGCAGCAAGAGCGAAGCCCGGCGCCTTATCGACCAGAAGGGTATCCGCCTTGATGGCGAGGAGCTCGAGCGCGGCGATGCGCCATTCCCACACACGGGTGTCCTGCAGGCGGGCAAGCGCCGGTTCGTAAGGATCAAGTGAATGGCAAGCCCGGCTCCATGGGAGCCGGGCTTATGTTTCTTGTGTGAAGTGTTCTCACTCCATCATGCGCAAGAAGACTTCGGCGATGCGCGGATCGAAGAGGGTGCCGGCCTGCTCGCGTATATAGTTCAGGACCTTCTGGCGCGGCCATGCTTTCCGGTAGGAGCGGTCGGATA
>DATKAF010000203.1:0-3858 GCA_035498395.1 Anaerolineales bacterium | reverse complement strand
TCCTTCACCAGCAGCTCGGCCAGCACGCCGCCCATGTAGTAATGGTCGTCGTCGAACAGCAGCACCTCGCGCGTTTCGGGGCGGGAGCCCGCCATCAGATCGTCCGGGTTCAGCACGTCCACACCTTCCAGCGCCAGGGGCTTGAGGATGGCGCGGCCGATACCGTCACGCCGCCAGGCAGAGCCAGTGGCGAGCACCAAATGGTCGAAGCCAAAGCCGAGAATATCCTCGTCGGTCAGGGCGCTGTCGTAATAAACCTCGACATTGCTCATGTTGGTTAGCTGCCCGGCGCGGTAATCGGCAACGCGGCCCCAGGCGGAGAGGCCGGGCAGGCGGCGCTCAGCCATCAGGCGCCCGCCAAGCTGCGTGCCGCGCTCGGCCAGCGCCACCTCATGTCCGCGCTTGCCCAGCATCATCGCCGCTTCCAGCCCGGCGGGGCCGGCGCCCACCACCAGCACGCGGCTCTCATCCTGCTTCGGGCGGATATATTCAGGGTGCCAGCCGCGGCGCCATTCCTCGCCCATCGAGGGGTTCTGCGTGCAGCGCGAGATGGAAGAAGTATGGTCGCCCGCCACGCATATATTGCAGCCGATGCATTCGCGAATATCCTCGATCCGCCCCTCGCGGATCTTCTCGGGGATAAACGGATCGGCGATCGAGGGCCTTGCCGCGCCGATGAAATCCAGCACGCCCTGGCGGATCATGCGCACCATGGTATCTGGCGAGGTGAACCGCCCCACGCCCACCACCGGCTTGCTGGTAAGCTGCTTCACGCCGGTGACGAAGGGCTCCTGATACGCCTCGTCGGCAAAGCGTGAGGTCTGGCTGTCATTATCCCAGGAGGAGAGGGTGAGGTCCCAGAGGTCAGGCGCCTCGCCTAAGTGCGCGATGATGTCCCGCACCTCGGCGGCGTGCAGCCCTTCCTCGCCAATCATTTCGTCAACGGAAATCCGGCAGGCCACGCCCATGGTATCGCCGACCGCGTCCTTCACATCCTCGATCAGCTCTTTCAGCAACCGCGCGCGGTTCTCCATGGAGCCGCCATATTCGTCGGTACGGTTGTTGAAGCGCCGCGAGAGGAAGAACATCGGCCCGCCGAACAGCTTGCCCGCGTAAACGTACACAATGTCATACCCCGCGCGTTTGGCGCGCAATGCGGCCTCGCGGTGCCAGCGGCGCAGGTTGCGGATATCCTCCTTGTCCATGGCACGGGCCTGCACCGGATCGTTGAACACCGAGAACACCGGCAGATCGGCGGGGCCCATCGGGATCTCGCGCGAATACAGATTGGGCGCGTTCATGCCGTTATGGCAGAGCTGCAGCCCGGCCAGCGCGTCGTATTCGTGCACGGAATCGGCGATACGCGCGAGCATCGGCACGTCCTGTTCGCTCCAGATGCGCAGCTCGATGAACGGGCAGATTTCCGCCTGCTCGGTACATACCACCCCCCAGCCGCCCTGGGCTTTAATGGCGCGCATGGTGGCCAAGGCCGAAGGGTCGCGATAGCCCATGCCATTGCAATGTGGCACCTGGAAGAACCGGTTCTTGGCCGTGACTGGACCAATCTTCACGGGTTCAAACAGGATATCGTAGCGCTGGGCCCGCGGCATCAGCCTCACTCTCCGGAATGATATTGTTGCGCTTTGGCTAACACGAAGCCACAGAAGCCTTGCGTTGAATTTATCGAACCAACGGGAACCCTGTATCTCGGCAGCTGGGCAGTTTTTTTGCACCACCTAAAACGCCTGCGTGAAATATGCGCAAATTCAAACGGCAGTCTGCGGCTTTTCCGGCGCCGCGCCCAGCGCTAGGCTCTGTTAATGCCCAACACTGCCGAAACCCTGGCCAGGCTGGCCGCCTTTCCCACCATCAGCGCCGCGTCCAACGAGGAGCTGATCCGCTACGCAGCAGGGCGCATCACCCAGGCGGGCGGGCGCATCCACACCATTGCCGGGGCGCTGCCGGGCAAGTTCAACCTGCTGGCCAGCTTCGGGCCATCCACCGGTGCGGGGCTGGTGCTCTCGGGCCATAGCGACGTAGTGCCGGTAACCAGGCAGGACTGGCGTTCCGACCCGTTCACCCTCACTGAGCGCGACGGGCGGCTCTACGCGCGCGGCGCCAGCGACATGAAGGGCTTCCTCGCCGCCATGCTCACCGCCGCCGAGCGCGCCGATACGGAAAGGTTCACCCGCCCGCTGCATCTGGCGTTCTCGTATGACGAGGAGACCGGCTGCGTCGGCGTGCGCGACCTGCTGACGCGCTTGCAGGCGGAGGGTTTCACTGCCGAGGGCTGCGTTATCGGCGAGCCGACGGAGATGCGCGTCATCACTGGGCACAAGGGCAAGGTCGCGGGCTGTATCTGCTGCCGGGGCAGGGCGGCGCATTCGGCCAACCCGGCGCTGGGCTGCAACGCCATCGCGCTGGCGGGCGGCATGCTGACGGAGCTGGCGGCGCTGCAGGACGAGCTGGTCCGCGCCCGCCGCGACGACGCCTATCCCTTCCCGCACACCTCGCTGCAGCCCGGGAAGATCGCGGGCGGCGTGGCGCTGAACATCGTGCCGGACGCCTGCGACATAGAGTTCGAAATCCGCTACCTCGCCGGCGAGGATACCTCCGCGCTGCTCGCCCGCCTGCGCGCGGCAGGGGAGAGGCTGGCGGCATCCTCCAATGGCGGCGCAGTGGAGGTGCGGGTGACCAATGAATATCCCGGCGTGGAAACGCCGCTTGATGCGCCGATCACGCAGCAGGCCATGGCGGCGGCGGGAGCGGCAGAGACCGGCAAGATCGGTTTCGGCACCGAGGCCGGGCTGTTCGCCGAGGCGCTGGGGATGCAGACGGTGATCTGCGGCCCAGGGAGCATCGACCGCGCCCACAAGGCCGATGAATACATTACGCGCGACGAGCTGGATGCTTGCGACGGCTTTCTCGATCGGTTGATCGCCACCCTGTACTAGCGCGTTCCTGGCAGTGGCTTGTCCCGCAGCAGATCCTGGCACAGGCCGATGAACGCCTCGGCTGTGGGCGTGCGGCGCAACCCCTTGAGCAGGACGATGCCGTACCCTAGTGGACGCAGTGAGTCCTCCAAAGCGAGATAGGCGAGCTTGCGGCCGTCCAGCGTGGTGGTGTTCTTCGGCTGGGCATTGGCTAGGCTGTAGCCATCGCCCCGGGCCACCAGGCTGCGGATGACGTCGATATACTGGTAGCGGCCGGTGATGCTCGGATTCACCCCGGCCTGGCGGAACAGCGAGAGGAAATAGTCGCGGCTCTGTGGCAGGTCGAGCAGCAGGAAGTTATCTTCCGCCAGCTCGCGCAGCGTCAGGCTGCGCCGCCGGGCGAAGGGGTGCGAGGCGCCCACGAAGGCATAGGGCGGCACTGTGGCCAGGGGGATGAAGTCAAAATCCAGCGGGATGGCCATGTCGTAGGTCAGCAGCAGCGAGATGCGTCCGGTGCGCAGATGCTCGAACAGCTCGGTCTGGTGCCCGGCCAGGGCGGAGACGCGCACGGCCTCGTGCCGCTGCTTGAACTGGGTGAGCAGCTCCGGGATGACCAGCGGGAACAGCGTGGAGAGACAGCCGATTTCCAGAGGCCCGGCTACCCGCGCCGAGATAACCATGGCGGCACTCTCCACTTCCTCGGCCTGCACCAGCAAGGCTCGGGCCTCGCGCAGGAAGCGCTGGCCCTCGGCGGTGAGCGAGAGCCCCTGCGCGTGGTGGCGGATGAAGAGCTGGATGCCATAGGCTTCCTCTAGCGCCGTGATGGCCGAGGAGATGGAAGGCTGCGAGATGTTCACGCGTTCGGAAGCCTGGGTGATGCTGCCCGTCTCCGCCGTGGCGACGAAGTAGGCGATCTGCTTGAGGG
>DATKAF010000202.1:0-34113 GCA_035498395.1 Anaerolineales bacterium | reverse complement strand
AACGCGCCGGTAGCGCCAGCCAGGATGATAATAAGTGTCACCAGCCAGGCACTGAACTTCGGTCTGCCGCCGGAGGTGATGAACTCATCCTCCACCGGCTCGGGGGTCTTAGTGACGACCGGCGTAACCTGCGGCGTCAATTGCGGAACGATCACTGTCACCGCCGCCGGCTGGCCCCCGCTCGACACATCCAGTTGAATGACCTCCGAGATCATGGCCGGATCGCTCGTTGCCCGGATCTGCAGCAGTCCCGGCTTATCAAGCCCGAAGGAGACGCGGGCCGTGCCGAGCGTGGTGGTTGCATCGGCCTGTTGGGCGATACCTCCTCCCTCGCCGGTTACGGTCATGACAAAGTGGACGACTGTCCCATCCGGCACCTGCTTGCCGTTATGATCCTTGATGGGCCCGGCCTGGATCGCAATTGTGTCGCCGATCTTGAAGAGAGGCACCGGGGTGGCTTCGGGGGTCGGGCCGTTCGTCGGCGCGGCGGTGGCAGACATGTCCAGGCTGAGAGGAATGATCTGATTCGGATCAGGAGATGTGATCGTGATGATGTCGTAGCCCAGGCCCGGTATGCTGACCGGTGAGGCGCCGGATGGCGTCAGTTCCTGGAAAAGTACCCGCGCAGCGATCTCGACAAACGGTGGCTGCTTCCCGTACAGGGCATAGAATGCGGTCAGCCGTGAAATGTCGGTGGCATCGAGGTAGTACGGCGCGCCAAAGGCGAACAGGATCACGTGCTTGTCTCGCAGCAGGTCCTGCTGCTCCGAGAGGAAATCGCTGATCAACTGCGCCTGCCCATCGCCGGATCCGAGCATGGAAATGACCACCCAGTCCGCCGCATCGAGGTCGCCGGGCATATAGGGCGGACTCTTGCCCGCCATGTAATCCGCGATGTCCTTGAAGCTGTAGGACGACATGCGGAATGTCGATGACGTCTGGTTGCCACTCTGCGGGCCGTACAACTGCGTGATGGCGTTCTGCATGGCCTGCACGTCCGGCACGAATTGTTGCGCGCACGTACTGCACTGCTGGGCCGGCGTGATATCAGACAGGAAGATGAGCCGGTCGCGCACCTGCGGCGGATTCGGGAGCACCGTCGCGAGGTCGCGTGCGTCAGGGCTGAGCAGGGTGGCGGCGCGCCCAGCCACGTTGAAGGTTGCCTGCTGCGACTCACCCAGGTTATCGAGCCGGCTGATATCCGGCACTACCGTGTCCACATTGAACCCGCCGTACAGCCGGTATTTCACGGTGAGCAGCCGAAGCACGGACGCATCCACGCGCTGCGCGAACGTTGGATCATCCCTGTATTTCTGCGCGAAGAATGTGAGTATTTGCAACACAGTCGAATATGTATCGGGTGCGTCGCTCGAAACGATGTTGCCGAGATAGAGCAGGTCGCTGCCCGCCACGAAAGCGTCACGCGCCACCGTGCGCGCCGGAAAATCCGTCCCTGTGGAATAGAACTGCTTCACGGCCCGCGTGCCGAGGTTGTCACTGATGATGAGGCCGCCTTGCTGGTGCCAAGTATCGAATTCCTTGAGCCCGAGGATGGTGGAGAGCGCCTGCGCATCGAAGCTCACAGGCTTGGTGGTGGCCCGGATGTTGCCCTGGAATCCCTGGTACCGGATGTGAGATAGCAGCAGTCCATCCGTTGTCGATGCCGGAGTGGCAGCTCCGCCCGTGACTGCGAAGAAGGGCGCCAGGTCCACCTGCTTCAGCTCGTCCAGCGACTTTCGCACGGTTGCGATCTCAAGCTCGTCGGCGCGGTCCGCGCTGCCGCGGCCTGGAAAGTGCTTCGCCACGACCAGCAGCCGGTCTCCCGAGCCCGTGTGCAGGCCCGTGATATAGGCGCTGCCCATCATGCTGACCCAGTACGGATCGCCGCCGAACACGCTCACGCCCGTGTCGTTCAGGGGCGTCGGGTTTGGGGTCTGCACTACATCCAGAGATGGTCCGAAGTACAGGTTGACCCCGAGCGCCGAGAGCTCGCTCCCCATCACAGCGCCCGCCTGGCTGGCGAGATCCGGCGACCAGGTGGCGCCGATCGACATTTCCGAAGGAAGCGGGGTCAACCCGCTGAGGATCTGATCGCCAGGCGGGCCATCCCCGTCTTGCGATATGCCGATCAGAAGGGGAACGTACTGATGCGGAACTGGCTGATCCGTCCGCGGGTCCAGGGGCGGGTTGAGCGCCGTATTCCATTCCACTTCCTGCAAATCGCGGGTCAGCCCGTACGCTGCCGTCAGAGTGTTCGGCGCGGCCACGAAGTTGTCATTGCCGGCAGAAAGCACGACACCGCCGATGTGGTGGTTCACGATCAGATCATAGACCTGCGATTGATCGCCGATGTCCGACCCGTTGAATGCCACCAGGAAGAGCTGACCAATGCGCTCCTCCGGCGTCATCTTCTGGAATGCCACGCGCACGGCGGCAGGCGGGCCGCCACCCTGTGCACGGGCCGGCTGGGCTCCGCTCAACGGAAACAAGATCGTGAACGCGAGCAGAGCGAGCAACGCGGCCGGTAGCAGGCGCTTCAGTCCCATTGCTCTCCTGCGTAACGCGCCACGATCTCGGCATGGACCTCGGGCTGGATGTTGCCTCCGGTGAGAATGAGGACGGAGGGCCCATGGCTCACCCGACCCTCTAGGATCGCTGCCAGGGCTACTGCCGCGGAGCCTTCGATCTTCTCGTGATAAGCATACCAGGCAAAGGCGATGGCCCGCGAGATCTCATCCTCGGTGACTGTAAGGAAGTCATCCACATACTGCTGGATCATCGGAATGGTGACAGAACCGTCTTCCACAGCCCCGCTTAAGCCATCAGCCAGCGTAGGAAGATCTTGTATTCCATCCTGCGTGTGGCGATGGAACAGGCTATCCGTGAACGGCGAGGCCGCGGCTTGTACCCCGATCAGCCTGGGGCAATGCTTGAGCCGCGAAAACACCGTGCCGATCGCGGAGATAAGGCCCCCTCCGCCCGCCGGAACGATCCAGTTCGCGACTCTATCTCCATCGGCCAGCTCGCGAAGCACTTCCAGGCCGATCGTTCCTTGCCCGGCGATGACCTGGCCGTCGTTGTACGGCGAGACGAACACCTTGTGCTGTTGCTCCGCATGCTGCCGCCCGGCGCGTTCCGCATCGGCGTATCCGCCGGGAACTGCATGAATGATCGCTCCCAGATCGCGCATGGCCTGCACTTTAGCTGGCACAGCATGCTCCGATACGAAGACCTCCGCCCGCGCGCCGGTGAGCCGTGCTGCGAGCGCCACGCCCTGCCCATGGTTACCCGCGGAGGCAGCTACAAGGCCCTCGTTCCGCTCCCAATCCTGCAGGCTCAGCACCTTATTGAGCGCGCCACGCGGCTTGAAGGAACCTGTCACCTGGCGGTTTTCCCATTTTAGATAAATATTCCGCCTTGCATCCTGAGTCAGCGGCGTCTTAAGGATGTGCGGGGCGATCCGTGCTTCGGCCTCCTGGAGCCATTCGTACGGGATCACACCGACCTCCCGAGCACCTGGGCAGCCAACCCCGGGTCGTCCGTTAGAATGCCATCGACTCCCCAGCGCTGCAGGCGTAGCATGTCGTCCGGCTGATTGACCGTCCAGACCATGATACTTCTGCTCAGACGATGGACCCGTTTCACTTGAGGCACATCGACATCCCGGATGGAGCTGTTCAGCGAAGCATAGTCTCCGAATGCGAAGCCAAACGACCGCGCCCACGCGCCCTTCCAGCCCGGCAGCGCCAGCAGGGCGCGCGGCACGCTGGGCAGGATCCGGCCCGCCTTTTTGAGATTGTGACCAAGGAACGATGAGAACACGACGCGCTTGTCAAGGCCGCACCTGGCGACGAGCGCGCATACCGTCTCGACGAGATAATCGCCCGGCGTCGCATAGTTCTTCAGTTCCACATTGATGAGGAGCTTGTCCCCGAGCGCATCGAATACTTCTTCCAGAAGAGGGATCTTCTGCCCGCGATATTCGGCCGAAAACCAGCCACCCGCATCCAGCTCGCGCAGCTCTGCCAGCGTCCGGGCTGCCACAGCTCCGCTTCCGTTCGTCGTGCGCTCCAGCGTCGCGTCGTGGAACACGACGATCTCGCCATCCGCAGTCAATTTGGCATCCAGCTCGATGCCGTCGGCTCCCTCCGCGCGGGCCAATTCAAAGGCGGCAAGCGTGTTCTCCGGAGCATGCAGCCGCGCGCCCCGGTGTGCGAATATGATGGGCGGATGCGATACGCCGAACATGGGCTGATTATACTTTCGTCCGAAAGTTGACTTGGAAAAGGTGAAAAAACGAAGGGCAGGAATGAATCCTGCCCTTGAAACCGGCACCGCGTTCTCGGGACCGCTAGAGCTCCACGAAATAGGCCTGCGCCGCCCGATCGATCATCTCGCGCGTCATGGCCGGGGGCACCGCCAGATACGATGAGATATCGAGTATCTGATCACATAGGTCGCGCGGGTGCGAGGCCCGCAGCTTGCGGTTGCGCTTGATGTACCACTCCTGCAGGAGATACGCTAGACCCTGGTCGTTGTACTGCACATTCTTGTCCGCGGCAACGCGGCGGAAGATCTCGCGGTAGTCTTCGTAGGATGGATCGCCGATCTCCACCTTATGGCGAAGGCGGCGCAGAAAGGCTTCATCGACCAGGTCCTTCGGCGGCAGGTTCGTGGAAAACACGATCAGCACGTCAAAGGGCACTTCGACCTTGCGACCGGTATGCAGGCGCAGGTAATCGACGCGGTTCTCCAGCGGGACGATCCAGCGGTTGAGCAAGTCCCTCGGCCGCACCTGCTGGCGGCCAAAGTCGTCGATCAGCAGGATCCCGCCGTTGGCCTTCACCTGGAACGGCGCCTCGTAAAACTTGTGCGTGTCGTCGAAGACCAGATCGAGGCCTTCGAGCGTGAGCTCACCGCCCACGACGATGAAGGGCCGCCTGATCTTGACCCAGCGGGGGTCGCGGCGGGTGGTCTGCCTGAGGCTCCCCGTGGAGGAGCCGCCGGTATCCGTCTCAGGAGCTAGCTTATGGCTCACCGCATCGTAGAGCTTGATCACCTGCCCATCCAGGTACAGGGCATAGGGAATATACATCGTCTGGCTCAGTACGAGGTTGCCAAACGAACGGGCAATGCTGGTCTTGCCGTTTCCCGGCGGGCCGTAGAGGAAGATGGATGTGCCGGAGTTGAGCGCCGGTCCAAGGCGCTGGAAGGCGCTCTCGGAGATGACGAGTTGCGACAGGATCTGCCGCATCGTGCGCGTGGTGACCGTCAGACGGCCGCTCTTCTGACGCCGTATGGCTTCGTTGTAGACTTCGAAGGGCACAGGCGCCCCTCCGGAGTACTGGCTGCGTTCCAACGCTTCGCGGGCGTGCAGGTTGCCGGCCCCCGTAATGCCATACGTGTACGCCCCTTCGCCCAGCCCGCCCTGAGACGATTTGACCTCGATCAGCTTCTCCTGCTTCAACGACGTCAGCAGTTGGTCAGTGACACCGGCAAACGGCAGGCACAATTCCTCTGCGATCTTGAATCCGGTCAGGTAGCCCCGTGAATACAGCAGCTTCAGGACCAGGTCCTGCAGCCAGAGCGGAGAAAGCCCCGTGTCCTCCAGGCTGTTGATTTGCGGCGGAATAAATGCGACATTGGACACCGGCGGGCGTCCCGTTGGAATGGTCATGCCACCTCCCCGGCTAGGGTCACAAGATAATAATAAGTTCTACGAGCAGTCGGGATTATAGCACGCAGGTATTAGGGCTTCCTGACAAACACATTTCGAAACGCGCCGGCCCGGGAGCGAGTAGGCAGTATAATCCCCAGCCATGAAGCTTTCGGTCGTGATCCCGGTCTACAATGAAGTCGATAATATTCGTGAGATCGTGAGGCGTGTGCAGGCTACAAATACGGCATCGGAGATCGTCGTGGTGGATGACTGCTCACAGGATGGCACCCGCGCCGTATTACAGGAGCTGAGTGGCAAGGGTAACATCCATCTCGTTCTGCACGATCAGAACCGTGGCAAGGGCGCGGCCGTCCGCACCGGCATCCAGCAGGCCCAGGGCGACGTGATCCTGATCCAGGACGCCGATCTGGAGTACAGTCCCCGTGACTACCCCGTGCTGCTGCAACCGATTGAGGAAGGCATCGCCGATGTGGTTTACGGCTCACGTTTCCTGGGGGGTCCGCGGCGGGCGGTCATGTTCTGGCACATGGTCGCAAACAAGATGCTGACCTTTATGACCAACATTCTCTACAATGCGATCCTCAGCGACATGGAAACCGGCTACAAGGTTTTTCGGCGGCAGGTCGTCGAGGGCATGAAGCTGCGCGCCAGCCGCTTCGATTTCGAGCCAGAGTTCACCGCCAAGGTGTTGAAGCGGCGCCATCGCATCTATGAGGTCCCGATCTCATTCAATCCCCGCGATTATTCCGAAGGCAAGAAGATCAAACTGCACGATGCGTTCCAAGCCGTTTGGACGCTCTTGAAATATAGGTTCTACGACTAGGCTTCGCCCGGCACATTTCACTCGACGCCGTAACAACCAACAGCCGGAGGGACATTGCCCTCCGGCTGTATCTATCCTGGTTATTACGCCCCTGTGAGTCGGCTACTGGACGTTCACAGTGTAATCGAGAAGGTAATCCCCTGCCGGGTAATCAGATGTGCCATCGTTGATCTTGTTCGCGAAGGTTGCGGTCGTAGCAAGGTGATGCGAGCCGGCGGGCCAATTGCCCAGCGACGAGAAATACACCCTGCACTGCTGACCGTTATTCGGCACGTCGGATTTCTGCATCTGCGAGGTAACATCCTTGCCATCCAGCATGAACTTCAGCTTGATGCTCTTGAAATTGTCGTCCAGGACCGATTGCGTGGTCGCACACCAGTAGTAGGCCCACACCACCTGGTCGGATGGCGCCAGGCCGACGGTGAAAGTCAGCTTGCCGGGTTTCTGATAGTCTGCGCTCTGGTACTTCTCGGAGGCTTTGTCTTCGAGGAAGGGCGCGCCGGATGTAAGCGCCGACATAGCTTGGTCCGCGCTGCCCATCTTGGGCGGCGCGCCAGCCGCCGCGAGCGGCGCCGAAGGTGTTGGATTGGCAGCGGTGCCGCCGCCTGCGCCTGCCTGCCCGGTTACGGCCGCGAGTGCCGCCTTCAGAACCACATCATCCGTGGCCGCGGCGGTATGCTCATCAACCGGGACCTTGACAGTTGGTTTCACGCCCTGCCCTTCCAGAAACAGGCTTCCATCCGGAAGAAGGAACCGTCCGAAGGGCACTTGCAGCGACATGCCTTCGGGCAACAGGAACTGCCCTCGGGAGACCTCTGCCTCGACACCCGCTGTCGGGTACTGACCGATGACCATCATCCCCGGCACCTGGCTGAAGCCATAGGACTCGATCTCGCAGGCGCTGAAGCAGGCGGGGCTGACCAGCAGGGCCATCTTGTCGAAGTGGTATTGCTCCTGGTTTGGCGTCACCTTCTCCGGCTCGCCCTCCGGCTCGAACTTCTTGCTCTCGCTACTGTAGTATTCAAGCTGGCCCATCACGATCTCCTTGTCATACAGGAAACCAGCCAGCCCCAGCGGCGCGCCGCCGCTGTTGTAGCGCATATCGATGATCAGGTTCGAGATCTTCCGATCCTGGAATTGCTGCAGGGCGCGCTGGAAGAGCCGTACGACCAGGTTCAGGTCATCGTAGTTGCTGTTGATGCTGATGTAGCCGACCTGTGAATCGCCCTGGTCAATGATCCTGGATTCGACGGGAAGAAGCGGGTCCTGCTCCGCGCCGTAGTACAGTGAGGTCCGTGAGAAGCTGTTGCGCTCGGGAACAGCGGTAAGGGTGGCGGTCTTGGATGCTTCGCCGGGATTGGTGAACGTGACCTTGGCCTCGGTTCCGGGAGCGGTAGCCACCAGATAGCGCGCCTGCTGGTACCGGATCGCGAAGTCCGAAGACTGGTTGGAGAAGGAGTGGGCACCCGCAATGGCATCGTCGATCGGCTGCCCATTGAACTGCGAAACCTCTGCGCCAACCTTCATACCGGCCTGCGCTGCGGGCCCGCCATCCATGACGTAGATGACCATCACCTTGCCGTCATCCAGCTGGCGCAGTGCGAACCCGTATCCGCCGCCTACCGCCTTCTGGAAGTCCTGCGCCGCGTAGTCGCCGCCATTCAATCCTACGTGGCCATCTTTGAAAGCCCAACTGAAGTCGCGCAACGCCAGGTAGAACGCGTTCGCATCATGCTTCGCCTCTGCGTCGGCGACACGCGGCTGAAGCTCGCTGTGCAGCTTATCCCAGTCCGGTTCCTTGCCCTTTATTCCATTGAAGGCATAGTCCGTTCGGACAAGGTTGAACATGTCCTCGAAGGCCTTGGTGTACGATTCCTTCGAGAAGTCCTTGATCGCGGCCTCTTTTGGCTCGAACAGGGTGAGGTCCGGCTTGGCCGGCTGGGAGACCGTGAACGGCTCCTTGTCGAGGTTGACGATCGAGTAGCCGGCGGGGATCGGCCCAACCGGGTCATCCGCCGTGAGTAGCTTCTTGTCCGCGCCGAAGCCGGTGGGGAACTTCTGGTTAGCATCGGGAGCCCAAACGACCAGGTTGCCGCTCACCACCTCGTCCTGATTGTCGCTGTCGGTTACGATGGAGGCTAGGTAGTTCGGCCAGCCCTTGGATGGGTCATCGCCTTCCGAGTAGGGTCCGCCCGTGAGGTTGGGCCAGTACGTCACCGCGAAGATCTGCACGCCGTTGTCATGCTTGCCGTTGTTGTCGACATCGACCATCTGGCCCATGGGCCGCGCCGGCAGCTCTACGGAGTACTTGCCGGTCTTCGTGGTCGGGTCGATCTGCAGGAATCCGAGCGCCTGGGAATCGACGGGGATGGTCCATTCTTTGTCGCGCTTCACGAAGCCGTACATGTCGACAAGCGCCACGGCGTTCTCTACATAGTAAGTTGTGATAATGTCATTGGTGTAGCTGAACGTCCCGGTGATCTCTGTGGGCTGTCCCGCAGAGAGCGATGGCAGGCTAGGCGCATTGCCGGTTCCGAACCCACAGGCAGCCATCGCCAGGCTCAAGGCCACCAGCGCCGCTGCCATTTTTATCGATTTCGATCGCATAGCTTCCTCCAACGAAAAGGCACCGGACAGTGAGGGTCAACATCGCAACAGCAGGCCCTTCTCGCTGTCCAAGCAAGTCGCCCGATTATACTGCGGAAGGTAGTATGATTTGTCCGGAACCGCACGAACATGGACTGGTTATCAGAGGTGCAAGCCGAATGTGAGAAGGCCGAGAAATCCCGGGCGATCGGCAACGAGGGGCAGGCGCGTGTGTGCGCGCGCCGGGCAGCCGGGATGGCAGCGCGCCAGTACTTCATCCAGCGCGGTGAACGCGTCACCTCTTCGAGCGCGTACGAACTGCTGAACCTCGTCGCGGAGGATGTCGCAGCGCCCGCCTCCTTGCGGAGGTCCGCAGCGCTCCTCACCTTGCGCGTGGATGAGGAGTTCCATCTGCCGGCCGATGTAGATCTCATCGCGGAAGCTCGCCGGTTCAGCGAGGCAGTCGCTGGAAGTAAGCCATAGCGGCCTGCGTTCTAGCCACTTTCTGCCGCCGATCTCGACGAAAACCTCCGGAGCTTGATGTCTCCGGAGGTTTGTTGGTCCGATGGACCTCGCCCGCACGACGGAGGCGCGCTCAGCCGTTCTTTCTGCCGAGCAGGTGGAACAGCGCGCGTGACAAGGTCAGGACGACGACCGTCCCTGAGAGGATGCCGCCAAAAAGCAGCATGAGTCTCACCCACTCCTCCAGCCTAACAGCAAGCTCGGCGCCCTGAGGCACATGGATGTGCCCTCTCAAGCGCTGAACGAACTCGTCCCGGGGCGGGACGGGACGCAGCGTGCCTGCCAGGCGCCCTTCCAGTGCATCGAACTCGATCCCCTGTCTGCTCATTCTTGCACCTTTGCTCATAGACAACTCAACTGCTGCCTGCCCTGGTTACGTGGCTATTCCAGAGGATACAACACCAAACCCACGGTTCCGGGTCCGAGGTTGGCTGCCACCGACATGGAGAGATCGGACATCACGGGCTCGCCGACCACATGGAAGTGCTTGCAAGCCTCGGCTTGCAGGAGCTCGCCCGCTGCGATGTCGTTGGCCTGCAGGACACCGAGATAGACCGGTGCGCGTCCAAATTCGCTCTCGCCGATCTCGATCACACGCGCCATGGAAGCCTTGCGCGTGCGCACCCGCTCGGCCATGTTCAGAACGCCATCTTTCAGGATCGCGATGGGTTTGACGCTCATCAGCGAGGCCAGTGCGGCTTGCATGGTGCCCACGCGCCCGCTCAGCCTTGCGTACTCCAGCGTATCCAGCGTGAAGATGGCGCGTATGCGCGGCTTGACGGCTTCCAGATATGCAACGATCACATCCGGGCTCTTCCCGGCCCGATCCATCTTGCGGGCCTCGCGGCACATCATGCCGATCGCCACAGAGCCCACCATCGAGTCGACCGGCAGGACGCGGAACAGGTCCTTCACATCCTCCGCCGCCTGCACAGCCGAGGCGTATGTCCCGGAAAGCTTGCTGGTCACGTGGATCGAGAGGATCGTGTCGCCCGGCTGCGCGACCTTCTTGTAGAACTCGGCGAACTGGTGCGGCGTCGGCTGGGCGGTCTTCGGGATGGCATGCGTCTCTTCCACGATCTTGTAGAAGCCCGCGTTGTCCAGGTCGATGTACTGCAGATACGTCTTTCCGCCGATCTGAATGTTGACGGGCACGATCTGGATGTCGTATTCCGCTTGCCACTCGGGCGGCATATCCGCCGCGCCGTCCGTCACGATGCGCAGCATCCCTATTCTCCTTCGAGGTTGATGTTCTGATCGCCCAGGTCATCACGCAGGGAAAGCAATGTGCGGTGATAGAGGCTTTTAACGGCCCCTTCGCTGCGCCCCATGATCTGGCCGATCTCGGCGTTCGAGAGGTTCTCCACGAATTTGAGGATCAGAAGGTGCTGCCGCTCTGCCGGCTGCTGCCGGATCATCCGGAGCAGCGAGTCTTGCTCCTGGGATCGGACCAGGCTCGTCTCGGGCTTGTCTTCCCTGGATGGAATTACGGGCAGGTCGTTGAGGGGAATCTCCTGCCGGCGACTGCGGTCGCGATGCCAGTTGGCAACCAGGTTATGGGCGATCCGGTAGAGCCAGGCCGAGAACGGAAGTCCGCGGTCGGTGTAGCTGTGGATGTGGTTCATCGCCCGCTGGAACACACGGGCGGTCAGGTCTTCTGCGTCATGCAGGTTGCCTGTCCGGTAGTACACGTAATTGAAGATCCGGTCGATATACAGCTCATAGAGTCGGCCGAACGCATCGCGATCGCCCTCCGCAGCGCGAGCTAGTATCTCGTCCTCTCGGAGCTCAGTATCCGGCACAGGTCAACCTGACCGGCGAGGCTTTTCTACACATAACCCCGCCCGCTGCTTGAAGTTACATACATAGACGTCGGCGAAGTATAACATGCGGCCCAAGGCGCGCCCGTCCACAACCGTCGCGTGCCGCTAGCATATCCGATCGCCGTATGCGTACTGGTCTATAATGTGCGACCCAAAAAAGGAGGTTTTATCTATGCGCAACACGTCAAACCGTGGCTGGCAGCCCACTCTCCTCATTAGCATGGCGGCCGCCCTTCTGCTCAGCGCCTGCAACCTTGGCCAGGCAGACGCCACTCCCACCATGAGCGTCGATGCGATCTATACCTCTGCCTTTTTCACGCTGGAGGCCCAGCGGGCAACCGAGCTCGCCCTGACGCCATCCGCCACCGCGACCAAGCTCGCCACCCCAACGGTGGCCTCACCCACCTCTGCAACCCTCAGCACCCTGGGAAGCGCGACATCCTCTGCTGGCGGAGCCCAGGGCTGCGATAACTCGACCTACGTCAGCGACGTGACGATACCGGATGGGACTGTCCTGGCGCCCGGGAAGAATTTCGTCAAGACCTGGACGGTCATGAACAACGGAACCTGCGCATGGACCACGAGCTACAAGCTGGTGTTCATTAGCGGTGAATCGATGGGAGGCGCATCGGTTCCGGTCCCGAGCGCGGTGCCGGCAGGTCAGCAGGGGCAGCTCTCTGTGAGCCTCATTGCTCCGGCGAATGCGGGCGACTATACAGGCTGGTGGCGGCTGCAGAACGCCGCGGGCCAGTACTTCGGCAACTCGATCTCGGTGGTCATCAAGGTCTCTGGCGGCGGTATCGTGAGCACTAGCACTCCGGGAGCACCAGCGGCATCCGAGACACCTGCGGCGGCGCCCACCACCGGCACTCCCTAATCAGCCCACTGCCCGCGCAAGAAATAAAACAGGACCCCGGAGTTCCCAGGGTCCTGTTGAGTTGTATCTCCGTCGCTGGCTAGCCGCCGATGGTCGCCTTGATAACCTTGTAGCCTTGCTTGTCAAAGGCGGAAGCGACCATGTCCTGGAGTTCCGCTCCGGGTGTGAGCGAGACCATATAGCCGCCCCGTCCGCCGCCCGTTACTTTGGCGCCCCAGGCCCCCCACTTGAGCGCAGACTTGCACATCGTGTCGAGGATCTCGTGCGAGTACTCCATCTCGATCAGGAGCTTGTGATTCTCACTCATGAGCTGTCCCAACTGCTTCAAGTCGCCGGCCAGCAGCGCCTTCTTCATGCCCTGGCCCTGGTCCTTGATCGTCTGCATGCGGGAGGCGAACAGCGCCGGGTTGTCCTTCTTCTGCCGCTCGCTGAACTCATCCAGGAGCGCGGTATTGGCGGTAATGCCGCTGTTGGCCAGCACGATCTGGAACGGCTTTGGCGTTGGGATCTTCTCGAAGTTCTGCTGGCTGCCCTTCAGCCAGAACAGGAGCAGGCCGCCGTAGGTGGAGGCGGTATTATCCACGCCGCTTGCCACACCGTGATAGGGGAATTCGCCCTGCCACGCCACGCGGTTGATCTCCTCGATCGAACAGCCCAGCTTGAACTCCTCGTTCAGCGCCCGCGCCAGCGAGACGCAGCTTGCCGCGCTCGCGCCCACGCCGCTGCCTGCCAGTAATGTGCCGCCCACCGTGATCTTGATCGGGTTCTTCTTGACGTCGATGTTCATCACTTCCAGGATGCGGTTGATGGAGCCTACCTGCTGCTCCTTCTTTTTCTCCTTGTACCCCGGCACTTCCATCCGGTTGTCTTCCAACGTCCACCCCTCGCCCGAGCTTCGCCGTTCCACGGTCGTGACGGTCTCATACGATATTGCAGAGACGATCGCCGGGACCTCCTCCAGGACAAACTGATCGCCGATCAGAATTGTCTTTCCGAACCCCGATCCGCTGCTAGCCATTCGATTCTCCTTGGATGATCTTTTCCATCTCTTCGATCAATTGCTTTTCCTTGCCGATACCCACCGTTGTTGCGGCTGTGAGGCTGTGGCATGCATCCGAGAACCCGCCGAGCCTGCTGGTCGCTTCGGGCAGCAGGATGTTCAAACCCATCGCCCGCTTGGCACGCACCTCGCCCTCCATGTAGGGCGATACCCGCATCGACACCTTCACCTCCCCGAACTTGATGGCCCCAAAGCCGGGTATTTCATCGGGGATGATCTGGAAGCCGGCCAGGTACTTGTTCGGGTCGATGAGGTTCGTTTCCCGGATCGCGTCGCAGAACGCGCCGATCATCTTTACTCCCATCGGGAAGAACCGCTCGCCGACCACAAACCATTGGATATGCGGCGCCTGGATGAGCTCACCTGCATGCAGTCTCGCGATCTCGTCGTCAAAGATCTTCTTCCGGATGGCCTTCAGCTCTTCCACCATGCGGTCCGATTCAGGCGTAACGCCTTCCAGGCACACCTTGACCCCCATATCCGGCCCGCCCTTGTAATAGCCGACGCCGCCCAGCAGGTCCAGGTAATCACCGAACTCAATGACCCGTAATTGCCCCTTCGGTGTCTGCAGAAGATACTGCTCCCCGGAACCGTGCGGCCTGATCTCGACCTTTCCCTGCTTCACGGCTTCGAGCGCCGCATCGCGGTTCTGGCTAACCAGTTTACCATCCACGAAGAAGCCATCACCCACCGCGCCGATCGTCGCAATGTGTGCCAGGTCGCGGTTGGCAGGATCCATCGTCACCGCGAACAGGTAGCAGGTCGTCGAGGCCGAGATATCCCGATCGCCCTTTAGCCCGAACAAGTCCGGGTCCAGGTTGATGACCATCGGCTCGGTCGACGGCTCTGCGACGTGGTGGTCGAGGATCAGTGTAAGATTCCGGCCTTTGTTGAGTTCCGAGAGCAGCGGGGCGATCCGGCCGGCGAAGTCCGCAAAGATCAGCAGCTTCCCTTCCTGTTCAAAGACCTTTCGCAGGACCGCCGGATACGGCTTCTCCAGGCAGAAGCGTCGGACCTTGAATCCATCCCGTTGCAGCGCGCATTCCAGGATGGCCCCCGATGTCAGCCCATCGGAATCATTATGATGAAAGACCTGTATCGACTTCTCCGGCCATTTGCGCATTTCCCCGATGGCCCTGCTCATTGCCTCAACGAGAATATCAACCATGCGTCTCCTCGCAGCGTGTGTCGTGATTAATGAATTCTATCACGGGAGCTTTTGATGTCACGCACGGCGCACTTCCCACGCTGAATAGTTACCATAATGGATAATGGATCATGGATGAATGGGAAATCGGAAATCGTTCATGGACAAATAGATAATGGGTCATGCTGTGGCTCCTGGATCAGCATACACTGACAATCTGTCCATGAACGATGATACCTGACATGTGACACTTGACACCTGACGTTTGAAACCTTGCACCTGACTCATGCTCCCTGACCTGTTTTCCATTCACTGCAACACCCGCTTGGTATAATCAAGGTTTGCGCCGGAAGCTCTATTAATGAAACAAATGTGCTAGAATATGGCCGCAGGCGTTGCAGCACATTCCTGCCGGTAATAAAGCATCCTTGCAGCGATCTGGCAGCCGTCCTGTTCGACAGAGAGAACTTGTATTCACTCCATCGGAGGGACGAGAGTCGTGCGGGGTGCTTTGGACATGCCCTGGGCAGTCTGACCGTCTCATCCATTATCCATATCGAAGGTTGCCATGACCGCAAATGCTATCCGCGTCGTCGGAGCCCGCGTCCATAACCTGAAGAACATCACCGTCGACATCCCCCGCGACAAGATGGTGGTCATCACGGGCCTATCCGGCTCCGGGAAGTCCTCGCTGGCGTTCGACACCATTTTTGCAGAGGGACAGCGCCGTTACGTGGAATCCCTCTCGGCGTATGCCCGCCAGTTCCTGGGACAGATGGACAAGCCGGATGTGGACCACATCGAGGGCCTCTCTCCGGCCGTGTCCATCGACCAGAAGGGGACGTCTCACAACCCGCGTTCCACGGTCGGCACGGTGACCGAGATCTACGATTACCTGCGCCTGCTGTTCGCCCGGGCGGGCATCCCGCATTGCCCGATCTGCGGCCGCGAGGTGGTGCGCCAGTCCGCCCAGGAGATGGTGGATGCGATCGAGGCGCTGCCCGAGGGAAGCCGCATCCTGGTGCTTGCCCCGATGGTACGCGGCCGCAAGGGCACCTACCAGGCAGTGTTTGAAGAGATCCGCAAGGCGGGCTTCGTGCGCGCCCGCGTGGACGGAACGGTGCATTCGCTCGACGATGAGATCAATCTCGACCGCTATAAGCAGCACGACATCGATGCGGTGGTGGACCGGCTCGTCGTTTCCGACCACATGAGCGAGGAAGACAAGAAGGCCGCACGCACCCGCCTGACCGATTCGGTCGAGACTGCCCTCAAGTTCGGAGAAGGGTTCCTGACCGTCTCGGTGCTGGAAGGCCAGCAGGGGAAAGCCGCCGCAAAGGGTGAGGCCAAGGCAGCCTCGAATGATCTCCACTTCTCGGAGAGCCTGTCCTGCCCGGTTCACGGCATCAGCCTGCCGGAGATCGAGCCGCGCACGTTCTCGTTTAACACGCCCCACGGCGCCTGCCCCGAATGCCAGGGCCTCGGCAGCAAACTCGAGATAGACCCCGATCTGCTGATCCCCGACAAGGACCTCCCGCTCAATGAGGGCGCGATCGTCGCCATGGAATGGAGCGGTCCGAGAGAGGAAGGCGGGTACTACTGGCAGTCGCTGGAAGCCGCCGCCCATTACTTCGGCATCGACTTGGGCAAGCCGGTGCGGGAGCTGACCAAGGAGCAGCTCGACCTCGTCCTGTACGGCACGCGCGGCAAGGAGATCCCGATCAAGTACAAGAGCGCCCGCGGGCACGAGTTCACGTTCGCCCGCGATTTCGAGGGTGTGATCGGAAACCTGGAGCGCCGCTACCGCGAGACCAACTCCGAGTACATGCGCGAGCGCATCACCGAGTTCATGTCCGACAAGCCGTGCCCGGTGTGTCACGGGCAGCGCCTGCGCCCGGAGGCGATCGCGGTGACGGTCGGCGACCACAACATCATTGAAGTGACATCGTGGCCGATCCTCCACACCCTGGAATGGGTCAACGAGCTGACGGGCAAGCGTTCGGCTCTTACACGCCGCCAGCAGACGATCGCGGAGCGAGTCATCAAGGAGATCAAGTCCCGCCTGGGATTTCTGGCCGACGTGGGCCTGGATTACCTGACCCTGAATCGCTCCGCCGGGTCCCTCTCGGGCGGCGAGGCGCAGCGCATCCGCCTTGCAACCCAGGTCGGCTCGCGGCTCGTCGGCGTCCTCTATGTGCTCGACGAACCCTCCATTGGCCTACACCCTCGCGACAACACGCGTCTCCTGAACACGCTCAAGGGTCTGCGCGATCTTGGCAACACGGTGCTCGTGGTTGAACACGATGACGAGACGATCCGCGAGGCCGATTGGATCGTGGACCTCGGTCCCGCGGCCGGCGAGCACGGCGGCCGGATCGTAGCCGAGGGCACGCCCAAGGAGATCATGGCGAACCCGCACTCGCTGACCGGTCAGTATCTCTCGGGGCGCAAGCAGATCCCCGTGCCGAAGAAGCGCCGCGAGGGCAACGGCAAGAGCCTGAAGGTCATCGGCGCGCGTGCCAACAACCTCAAGGACCTTACCGTCAGCATCCCGCTCGGCAGGCTGGTCTGCATCACGGGCGTGTCTGGCAGCGGCAAGTCCACCTTGATGACGGAGGTCGTTTACAACGCCCTGGCCGGGCAGCTGATGGGCGCGCGTACGCAGCCCGGCGAGTTCGAGCGCATCCAGGGCACGGAGCACCTCGACAAGATCATCAATATCGACCAGTCCCCCATCGGGCGCACGCCTCGCTCGAACCCGGGCACGTACACCGGCATGTTCGACGAGATCCGCAAGCTGTTCGCGGAGCTGCCCGAGAGTAAGGTGCGCGGCTACAAGCCGGGCCGGTTCTCGTTCAATGTCCATGGCGGGCGCTGTGAGGCATGCCAGGGCCAGGGCGAGCTGCGCATCGAAATGCAGTTCCTGCCCGATGTTTACGTTCCCTGCGACGTCTGCCACGGAAAGCGCTTCAACCGGGAGACGCTGCAAGTGGAATTCAAGGGCCACAACATCGCCGACGTGCTGGACATGACTGTGGAGCATGCGCTCGGTGAGTTCTCCGCATTTCCCGCCATGATGAACAAGCTGACGCTGCTCCAGGAGGTGGGCCTGGGATACGTCAAGATCGGCCAGCCGGCCACCACCTTGAGTGGCGGCGAGGCCCAGCGCGTCAAGCTGGCGAAGGAGCTCTCCCGCCGCGCCACGGGCCGAACGCTCTACGTCTTGGACGAGCCGTCGGTGGGCCTGCACGCGGCGGATGTCCACAAGCTGATCGAGGTCTTGCAGCGTCTCGTGGATGCTGGGAACTCGGTGCTCATCATCGAGCACAACCTGGACATCATCAAGGTAGCCGACTGGCTGATCGACCTAGGCCCGGAGGGCGGCGACCGCGGCGGCACGCTCCTCGCCGAGGGCACGCCCGAGACAGTCATGAAAATCAAAGCGTCCTACACGGGGCAGTTCCTCAAGGAACACCTCCAGCACGTCAAGGCGCAGGCGCAGCACGCCTGAGCCACCCCAAAAATCATCATATTCAGGTAGAATCCCTCCGGCGTATTGGGCAACCAGGGTGCGCCGCAGAGGAGAACGTATATGGACAACAAGAGCTCCATGGGGAATGTGATCTCGTCGTACCGTAAGAAGCGCCAGCAGAGCACGATCATGTTCGTCTATGGGGCAGCCGGCTTGCTGGTGCTGGCGGGCATCGCATTGCTCGTGATCTGGCTGATGGGTCCCAGCAAACCGCTGAATGCCATCTTCGCCACCGATACACCCACCCCCACGCTGACTTTCACACCCACAAAGACGCCAGTCGCCACCGATACGCCGACCATCACGGCAACCGCCAGCCTCACTCCTACCGGCACGCCCGGCAGCCCGTTCCTGTACACGGTCCAGCAGGGTGACTCCCTTCAAGCCATCTCCGATACCCACAACCTGGGCGCCGAGGGCATTCCGCTGATCCTGATGCTCAACCCGCCGCGTCCAGACGGGACCGGCATCGATCCGGCAACCCAGATCATCTATCCCGGCGAGCAGATCTATCTGCCCAACCCCGACCTGCGGCTGCCGACCGCGACCCCGATCCCGGCCAACCTGCCGAAGGGCACGAAGATCAATTACATCGTGGCCTCCGGCGACTCGCTGGCCGCCATCGCCGCCAAGTTCAACAGCACGGTGGAGGACATCGTTAAGGAGAACAAGCTGACGGATGCCAACTCCATCTTCGTCGGGCAGACGCTCGTGATCCCCGCCAACCTGGTCACGCCGACGGCCACCCGCCCTCCGACCAGCACGCCGCGCACGCCCGAGCCAGGCTTCACGCCCACCGCCCCGCCCTCGCCAACCCCGTAACGTGATGTGCAGGGGCGACCCTTGTGGTCGCCCCCTTCCGTTGCCTGGTGGTCCCCATACGGGCCGGGAAAGTCACTCGGCCTTAATTGACCAGCTCCCATCTCGTAGTGATGGCTTCAGCCGACTACCGGTGGTCTCGATACGGCAGCATGAAGCGCTGCCTACTCGACCACCGGAGCCTCTGTTGGTCGAGTAGGCGGTGCACTTCCGCCGTATCGAGACCGGGCCAAATGTTCTTCTTGAGACCGAGACCAATGCTAGACAAAAACACCTGCTTCATGTACAATACGGCGCTGCATTTGAGCGGCTCGGACAGCAAGAATCCCGGGGTTACCCGATACAAGCCGTTGAAATCATCCTTGGAGGAACGACCTTGGCAAATATCAAGTCCCAGATCAAACGGAATCGTCAGAACGAGAAGCGCCGCCTGCGCAATCGCAACTTCCGCGGCGCCGCCCGGACTGCCGTCAAGACCGCGCATACCTCGCTGGCCGAAGGCACCGCATCGAACGAGTCTGTCCTGGCTGCCATTAGTGCCCTCGACCGGGCCGCGCAGAAGGGCTCCATCCATCCCCGCAATGCTGCCCGCCGCAAGGGGCGCCTCATGAAGCAATTGAACAAGGCCGGCTCCGCTCCGGCTGCCGCCGAGAAGAAGCCCGCGGCCAGGAAAACGACCGCCAAGAAATCCAGCAAGTAGCATTCCGCTGAAGACAGGCGGGAGCGACATCGCTCCCGCTTTTCTTTTCTCTGTCATGCTGCTCATCCGGCCGCCGAGCAGATGAATCCCGGATGATATAATGCCAGCGATGTTCGAAGCCGAGCAGCAAGCCATCGAGGCGGGTATACGCCTCTACTGCCAGCAGCATGACATCCCCCTCACCGAAGTGAAGTGGGGACGCATTCCATTTGCAGGCGAGTGGGGTATCTCCACATCGTTCTTTGCCACGGCAGCCGCCGAAGCGCGCTCCGGAAGGAAAGGGAACGTCCCTCAGCGCGCCCAGGAGCTGGCCGAGCAGGTCCGGCAGAACCTGGCGCCGCCTCCCGGCATAGCCCGCATGGAGGCGGTGAAGGGTTACCTGAACCTGTACTTCTCCACGCCTGAATTCGCGCGGCGCGTGGTGGACCAGGCCCTGGTGGAAGGTCCCGACTTCGGCCGCGGCGCTCCTAGGGCGGAGCGCGTGATGGTCGAGTACGCGCAGCCGAACACGCATCACTCGTTCCACATCGGTCACTACCGGAACACCATCCTGGGCGAGTCGCTGGCCCGCCTGGTTCAATTCGCGGGCTTCGACACCGTGCGGGCGTCGTACCCCGGTGATATCGGTCTGGGCGTCATCTCCATCCTCTGGGCATACGACAAATTCTACAAGGGGCAGGAGCCCCCGGGCATCCACGAGCGCGGCCAGTGGCTTCTCAAGATCTATTCGGAAGCGACCGCCCTGCTCGAACCGAAGGAGAACGAGACGCCGGAAGAGAAGGGCCGCCGCGAGCTCTACGACATGGAGCGGCGCGAGCTGTACCGCAAATGGGACGCGGGCGATCCGGAAGTGCGCCAATTGTGGCTCGAGACCCGCGAGTGGAGCATGGAGGAATTGCGCGATATCCTCCGCATGCTCGACGTGAAGATCGACGTCTGGTTCTACGAGAGCGAGGTGGACGAGCCGTCCAAGGCGATCGTGGACGAGCTGATCGAAAAGGGCATCGCCGAGGACGAACGGTCCAAGGGCGGGCCGGTCATCGTGAAGATCGACGAGAAGCTTGGACTCACGAAGGAAAAGTATCGCACAGCGGTCATCCTGCGGAGCGATGGCACGACGCTGTATCTCACCAAGGACCTTGCCCTGGCGAAGGTCAAGTTCGAGCAGTATCACGTCGACCGGTCGATCTACGTCGTGGATTTCCGGCAGAACCTTCACTTCGAGCAGGTCTTCAAGATCCTGGAACTGTGGGGCTTCGCCCAGGCGGCCAAGTGCCACCACTTATCATACGGCTACGTCACACTCCCCGAAGGCGGCATGTCAGCACGCCGCGGCCGCGTGGTGCTGTTCATGGACGTCGCCAGGGAAGCTGTGAAGCGGGTGCTGGCAGTCGAGTCCGAGAAATCGCCGGACCTCTCTCCCGAGGAACGGCAGCGTGTCGCCAACCAGATCGGCCTCGGCGCTCTCGCCTATTCCATCCTGTCGGTCGATAATGGCAAGGACATCGTGTTCGACATGGACAATGCGTTGAGCTTCGACGGGCATACGGGGCCGTACATTCAGAATGCCCATGTGCGCGCGGCGGGCATCATGCGCAAGGCAGGCTCTCTGCCCGCCGGTGCAGGCTTTGACTACGAGCTCGACCCGCATGAAGTGGAGCTGATCGAGCTGCTGTCCCGGTTCCCGGAGGCGGTGCAGCAAGCCGCCAGCGAGTACCGCCCCCTGGTCATGGCGAACTACGCCTACGATCTCGCCGACTCGTTCCATTCCTTCTATCATGCGGTCGAAGACATCCTGGGGCAGAGCGAACCTCTGCGCAATGCGCGGCTGCGCCTCGTAGCTGCCGCCAAGCAGGTCATCTGCAACGCGTTGAGCCTGCTGGATATCCAATCTCCAGAGGTCATGTAACCAACAGGCAGGCCGAAGGCGACCTTTACGTCGGGCCTGTTTTCTCTTAGAGTCTGAGCGTTTTGATCACGGATTGTCCGGCTGGGTAAAAACGGAGAGGCCCAAAACCCAAGCGGGGTCGCTCCGGACACTGTCCTCAGCGGGGCAATCGACGGAGGAGCTATGCCGATCAAGACCATCATCATGGGCGCCGCCGGACGCGATTTCCACAACTTCAATACTTTTTTCCGCGGCAATCCGGAGTACGAGATCCTGGCCTTCACCGCCACACAGATCCCCGACATCGAAGGGCGCCTCTATCCCACCGAGCTGGCCGGCGATCTGTACCCCAAGGGCATTCCGATCCGGCCCGAGGAGGAGCTTCCCCAACTCATCAAGGAACACGGCGCGCAGCAGGTGATCTTCGCCTACAGCGACGTACCGCACGAGTACGTCATGCACAAGGCGTCGCTGGTGAACTCGCTCGGCGCCGACTTCCGCCTGATGGGCACCAAGAACACCCAGATCAAGTCCACCAAGCCGGTGGTGTCGGTATGCGCGGTCCGCACGGGGTCCGGCAAGAGCCAGACGACGCGGCGGGTATCCCTCATCCTGCGTGACATGGGCTACAAGGTTGCGGCGATCCGCCACCCCATGCCCTATGGCAACTTGATCCGGCAGGAAGTGCAGCGCTTCGCGGATTATGGAGACCTGGACGAGCAGGAAACGACCATCGAGGAGCGCGAGGAATACGAGCCGCACCTCGACAACGGCGTGATCGTTTATGCCGGCGTGGATTACGAGAAGATCGTGCGCGCCGCCGAGAAGGAAGTGGACATCGTCCTGTGGGATGGCGGCAACAACGACTTCCCGTTCTACGTGTCAGACTTCCAGATCGTGGTCGCCGATCCGCATCGCCCGGGGCATGAGTCGAAATACTACCCCGGCGAGACCAACGCCCGCATGGCGGACGTGTTCGTCATCAACAAGGTGGACACGGCCAACCCCGACAGCGTCATTGCGGTACGCGAAAGCTTGCGGCAGTTGAACCCCAAGGCGGTCCAGATCGAAGCCGCCTCCCCGCTCTTCGTCGACGACCCGTCAGCGATCCGGGGCAAGCGCGTGCTCGTCATCGAGGATGGCCCGACCCTGACCCACGGCGAAATGGCCTACGGCGCCGGCTACGTCGCTGCCCGGCGCTTCGGCGCGGCCGAGATCGTCGATCCGCGGCCGTTCGCCGTCAGATCCATCGCCGCGACCTATAAGAAGTACCCGAAGACCGGGCCTATCCTGCCTGCCATGGGCTATGGCGAGGCGCAGATGCGCGACCTGGAGGCGACCATCAACAACTCGGACGTGGACATGGTCGTGGTGGGGACACCCATCGACCTGACGCGCGTCATCAAGCTCAAGAAGCCGCACCAGCGGGTGCGCTACGAGCTGCAGGAGATCGGGAAGCCGACGCTGGAAGACCTGCTCAAGGCCAGGTTCGGCAAGAAGAAGTAGTTCAACCCGCACTCGCTCAAACAAAGAAGCCGGCTCTGCGCCGGCTTCTTTCTGTTCGCTGTGTCCGCCGTGAAGGATTCGTCCGCGAGCATCCATCGGAAATCGCAAATTGCTCAGCTTTCCCAATCCTTCACTTCTTCTTCCAGCATCTGTACGATCTTCAGATATTTGTCCGGCGCGCCCGCCTCGTGTGTGGAAAACTCAATACGGTTGAGGGCTTCCGCAATGCGCTGCTCGCCCTCCGGCGTGACGGTCTGCTCCAGCAGCGGGAAGACCAGGTTCTTCAAGCGCTCGAAGTGATTGCGCATCAGGTCGGTGTATTCACTGCTGGCCCAGATCGCGTCGGCGCGGCCGCCCTCATCGCCTCCCTGCCACGCCCGGGATGCCTCGGATAGCATGCCTGCCGCCTCGCGGCTCTTTGCATGATCGCTCCGCATGCGGCCCACGGGGCCCTCGTCGGTCGGGAATCCGGCGTCCTCCAGGGCTTTCAGGAGCACTTCTTCCTTGCTGAGATAATTGGGCTCAAGATACTCATGGATGAAATTGGACGCGTACAGGAAGAAGCCCGGCTTGCCGGTTTTGCTGTGGCTGGCAACCACGATCCCCCGTCCCAGCACCGCCAGAAAGCGGGATATGAATTCCTGTTCTTCGTTGAGGATCCTCGTGACGCGCAAGTTTGCCTGCCCTCGCCTTCCTGTCGCGAGGTCGAGTATAACACCCTGCTTCGCTGGATACCCCCGCGATGTCAGTGTCCGAATATAATGGGGAGCAGCGCCGCAAGATGGATCCCCATGCGGCCAAAGCCGGCGATCGTCAGGAGGAACAGCATGGAGACGGCCATCGTAGCGGGGATCGTAATGACCCACGTCGTGACCATCTCGCCCGCCACGCCCCAGCGCACCTTGTTGGCGCGCTCCGATGCGCCGGAGCCCATCAGGGCCGTCGTAATGATATGCGACGTGCTGACCGGCATGCCGAATACGGAGGCTCCCAGCACGATCGCAGAGGATGTGACCTGCGAAGCCAGCGCGTTGATGGGCCGGATGCGGTAGATCTTCCCGCCCAGGTTGCGGATCTGCCTCCAGTCGCCCAGGGATGCGCCGATCGCCAGCGAGCCCGAACATGCCAGCATGACCCAGTACGGTATCTGGAACGACGTCAACTGCCCCGCCAGCACCAATCCAAGCACAATGATGCCCATGGACTTGTGCGCGTCGTTCGCGCTGTTCGACATGCCGAGCGCCATGGCGGTCACCACTTGCAGTTGGCGGAACAGGCCGTTGATACGCGGCGTCGCCATGCTGAGCGCCCAGAGCATCAGGCCCATGAGAGCAAAGGCGATAATGAAGCCGAAGATCGGCGCCAGGAACAGCGGCAGGACGATATACAAGACGCCATTGGTTTGGATGGCCTGCGGCCCGTTCAGGAGCAGCGCCGCGCCGAGCAAACCGCCGATGAGCGCATGCGTGGAGGATGAAGGGATGCCCCTCCACCAGCAGAAGAAGCTCCAGGCCACGGCGGCTGCAATAGCTACCACGATGGTCTCCAGCGATACGACCGATGGCTTCACCAAGCCGATGGTGATCGAGCGCGTCACGGCTGCGCCAAAGAAGAATGGCGCTACCAGCTCCACCGCCGCTATCAGGTAGAGCGCCACACGCGGCCGCATGGCGCGCGAAGCGATCACGCCCGCCAAGATGCTGGAGGAGTCGCGATATCCGTTAAGGAATGAATAGAGGAGGGCTAACCCTATCAGTAAGTAGAGCATCAGTATCTCGGTCGAGCTGCACCACACGATGAGATGGTCCGGTGCAGTAAGCAAGCCACATCGTGAGGATGACGGGGCATTCTATCACATTGATGCCAAAAAGCAATGCATCATCGATTACATATCCGTACGGTGATGCTCGCGGTGGATTATGACACTGCAGCATGAAAGGCGAATGTAAGCGCTCCATCGATTCAGTGTGAAGGAACAAGACGAAGCGTCCCCGTTACAGCGAATTGATCAGCTCGGCCAGTCCATCGAGGCGATCAGATCCGAGATACCAGATCGGTCCAGGTCTGTGCCGTTCGCCATCAGCGCGATCCCAAGGCCTTCGTCCGGATAGATTCGCATGTTGGTTGCGAACCCTGGCCCGCCACCTGCATGCTCAAGGTATATCCTTGCCCCTTGATCGAGGACGAACCAGCCGAGGCCATGCCCCTCAATTGCAGGAGTCTTCGTTAGTTCCGAGACGCTTGCACGAGAAAGGATCGTCTCACCATCCAGCGTGCCACCCTGCAGATATGCCGCCATCAACCGAGCCACATCGCGAGCCGGGCCAATGAGGCCAGTAGAAGGCGTCGCATCAATGTAGAGCTTGTTGAACCAGAGCAAGTTGGCCTCTCTCTCCCTGATAAGCGCCCTGGTATTCAGCAGAAAAGGCAGCAACGGCGTATAGAAATGGACGAGCGGCAATGAGCCCGCGGCGGCGTGGGCGGTCATCTCGGCGGAGTAGACGAAGGCCGTGCTCGTCATGTCCAGCGGCTTCAGCACACGCTCCGTCATGTACCTCTCATAACTGTCTCCACCAACCGATTCAATGATGGCACCCAGCAGCATGTAGTTGTAATTGCTATACACAGCTCTGCCGCCCGGCTCGAATTTCAACTTGTTGAACTTGCTCAGGTACTGTCGCGCAACCTCCGTCTGATCCCGACCCTGGTCATCATAGTGGATCCAGCCGATCATCGAAGGCATCGTGTCTGGAATCCCGGAGCTGTGTTGGAGAAGGCGGCGGACCGTAATAGCAGGCTGTTCGGTTGAAGGATAGACCGCCTGGAACCAGGGAAGGTATTTTGTCACCGGGTCATCCAGATTCAGCTTCCCCTGGTCTCGAAGCTGCAGGATCGCGATCGCGGTCGGGATCTTCGTCATCGACCACCAGTGGTAAACGGTGTCTGGTGCGGCCTTAATCTTGCGCGGCCGATCTGCATAGCCGAACGCGCGGTCGTAGATGATCTTTCCATCCTTGACAACAACCACTGATATCCCCGGCGGATTCCGAGAGGCGACCAGGCGTTCCAAATCGGACTCGAGTTCCCCGGCGTTCGCAGCCCGAGCTGGAGTTTTCGGCGGGTGTGGGGCAAAAGCAAATGCCAGGAGGCAAATGATCACGAGTAGTCCAAGAAAAGCGACGATCATTCCAATAACACATTCCCTTTCATTGGGACTAATGCCGCTCGTTTGCGGCGCACAGATCGCTGCACTATCGGGCCAAGTCTAGCCCTCGAATCTTGATCTGTACATAGTGCGTTCGCAACTCGCGACTATAATTCGCCACGAATACTCTGAAACTTGATGAGCCATTTGAATGAGTAGCAGATGTTCATAGACGAAGCTGAGATCCTGGTCCGCTCCGGCAAGGGCGGCGACGGCATGGTCCACTTCCACCGCGAGAAGTTCGTGCCACGCGGCGGTCCGGACGGCGGGGATGGCGGACGCGGCGGCGACGTGATCTTCGAGGTCCGCCCGGGCATCAGTACCCTGCAGGCGTTCCGGCATGTCACCCGCTACATTGCGAACGATGGAAAGAACGGCGGCCCGAATGACATGTCGGGCAAATCTGCCGCGGACCTCGTGATTCCCGTACCGCCCGGTACGGTCGTGCATGCGGCAGCGACCGGCGATCTGCTCGGCGACCTGACGGAGCCCGGGCAGCGCCTCACCGTCTGCAAAGGGGGGCGCGGCGGGCGCGGCAATACCCATTTCAAGAGCCCCACCCACCAGGCTCCGCGTACTGCCGAGCGCGGCGAGCCGGGCGAAGAGAAGCGCCTTAAGCTGGAACTGAAGCTGATCGCCGATATCGGGCTGATCGGCGTCCCGAATGCGGGTAAATCCACGCTGCTCTCGGTGCTGACCAACGCCAAGCCCAAGATCGCGCCGTACCCGTTCACGACGCTGGAGCCGAACCTGGGCGTCGCACAGGTGGACGACGAACGAACGGTCGTGCTCGCCGACATCCCAGGGCTGATCGAGGGCGCCTCAAAGGGCGCCGGACTCGGACTGGACTTCCTGAGGCACGTCCAGCGGACACGCGTCCTGATCCACCTGCTGGACGGCCTCTCGGACGATCCGGTGGCTGATTACAGCCAGATCAACTCGGAGATGTCACTGTTCGATCCGGAGCTGGCCCGCAAGCCCCAGGTCGTTGCCCTCAACAAGATCGACCAGCCGGAAGTGCATGAGCGGCTGCCCGAGATACGCAAAGCGATGAAGGAACGTGGGGTCGATCTGATGACCGTCTCGGCTCTGGCGCGGACGAATGTGCACGAGCTTCTGCGGAAGGCCGTGCAGCGGTTGGACGAAGCCCCCGCCCTGGAGCCGCTTGCCGAGGCATTGCCCATCTACCGCCCGAAGGAGGACGCCCGCGATTTCCAGGTCGCGCGCGCGGGCGCTCACGAGTGGCGGCTCTCAGGGTCGGCCATCGAACGCGCCGCTGCCATGACGTTCTGGGAGCATGAGGGCTCCGTCCGCCGCTTCCAGAAGATCATGGAAGCGCTTGGGGTCGAAGATGCCTTGCGCAAGGCAGGCGTGCAGAATGGCGATACAGTGCTGATCGGGGATTTCGAGCTCGACTGGCAGGACTAGCGCGGGATCAGACTGGCGACAGCCGCAGCAATAAGCGTCGCGGCGAGCGACGCCAGCCAGCCCGCTACTACGAGCGTTCCCACTTGATCGATGTTTGATTCCACTTCACGCATATTGCGGCCCGCCATCACAGCGCCATCCTGGTAAGGCACGACGACCGAAGCGATCCGGACACCCGGCTGCGGCTGCCACGTAACGCGGTTCTCGCCGCTGTTCTTCGCGGCCTCCAGCGCGCCCAGCGGATAATCGGGCAGTTGCCCATCGAGCATGCCCGATCCGGCGACCGGTTTGCCGCTACGATCATAGATCACAACGAACGGCGCCAGGCTCCTGGAGAGCTCGACCTGTTCCTGCGGCACGACCGCCTTCAAGACCTCGCCGCTGTCCAGGCTGGAAGCCGCGTCCTCCGCCATCTGGATCTGCGGATCGTTCGCGCCCATGCGGAGTACCTGCTGCGCGGTCAGGTAGATCAGCCCGCACAGTGCGGTCACGGTCACGGCGAGCGGGAACCATATCCCAAGGACTCTCAGCACTCTACTCATAAGTGACTCCTTTTCCCGAAGTGTAGCCTGACCGGACTCTCATTCGCGTGCAAAGGCTGTCAGGAATCAATAACCTCCGGCCTCTTCAGCGCCCGGAAGCCTGTGATTCCTGACCCACATCTCCGCCCCCTCCCGGCCTCCTCCAAATCCGCCGAAGAAGCTGAAATGGATTGTGACCTTTTCGGCGGATTTGGGGAAGGTGCTTGCATTTTAAGCAGACACCCTCTCCATTTTCGTGTCCGTTTGGGCCGTGCCTTGAGCCTGAGAAGAAAACAGGTAGGGTCGGGGTGGGGCTGATACGTGCGCTCAAAGGGTCTACGGTGTATCGGCGGTAGGGGCGCACGCCGCGCAAAACAGCGGCAGCGCTGCGCCGCCCCTTGTCTGCGTATTTCCCATTTCCGATTTCCTATTCCCGGTTTTCCAACCTCTGGGCCTACTTCCTCCCATCCCTCTCCATCGCGTCCATCACTGCCACGGCCGCGATCTGGACGATATTGTTCACCTCATCGCCGGTCTGGAGCACGTGCAGGGGCGCGCCCATCCCGAGCAGGATCGGCCCGATGGCCTTTGCGCCGCCCAGCCGGGCCAGAAGCTTATACGCGATGTTCGCCGATTCAAGCGACGGGAACACGAGCACGTTCGCATCCTTCACCTTGCTGAAGGGGTACCGCTGTTCGATGATGTCAGGCACCACGGCCGTATCGGCCTGCATCTCGCCGTCCACGGCCAGGTCAGGCCGGCGGCCTTTCAGCAGTGCAGCCGCCGCCTGCACCTTCACCGAAAGCGGGTGGGGCGTTGAGCCGAAGTTCGAGAACGACAGGAATGCGACGCGCGGCTCGATCTCGAGCTGCCTGGCGAAATCCGCGGCCAGCGAGGCGATCTCCGCCAGGTCTTGCGCGGTCGGGTCGATGTTGACCGTCGCATCGGTGAACAGATAGACGCGGTCTTCGACGATCATCAGATAAACACCCGCGGCGCGGGTCACGCCGGACTTCGTGTGATGGATCTGCAGCGCCGGGCGGATCACATCGGGATAGTCGTACGTCAGGCCGGAGACGAACGCATCAGCTTCGCCCATCTTCACCATCAGCGGCCCAAACACATTCGGCTCATGGACCTTCTTGACCGCGTCGGACATGGTCAGGCCCTGGCGGTTGCGCATGTCGTAATAGGCCTGCGCGTACATGCTCATGTTGGGGAAGTTCCCGGGGTCGCAGATCTCCGGCTGGTAATCCAGCGCCAGGTTCTTGAGCTGCTGCTCGATCACGTGCCGCCGCCCGATCAGGATCGGCACGCCGATCTTCTCGTCCTGCACCTGGTACGCGGCGCGGATGACCTTCTGCTCTTCGCCCTCGGCAAAGGCAATGCGCTTGGTGCCGCCGCTGGCGCGAGCCTTGTTCATAATGAAGTAGCGCACCTGCGCGCCGCGCCCCTGCCGGTAGGCAAGCTGCTCACGATACTCGTCGATGTCGATGGGCTTGCGAGCCGCGCCGGTCCTGACAGCCGCCTCGGCGACAGCCGGGGCTTCCCAGAGCAGCACGCGCTGGTCGAGCGGCTTGGGGATGATGTACTCGCGCCCGAACCGCAGACTCTCGACGCCGTAGGCGCGCAGCACCGAGTCCGGCACGTCTTCCTTCGTCAGGCTCGACAGGGCCTGGGAGGCCGCGAACTTCATATCCTCATTGATGGCCCGGGCGCGCACGTCCAGCGCACCGCGGAAGATGAACGGGAAGCCGAGGACGTTGTTCACCTGGTTCGGATAGTCCGAGCGGCCGGTGGCGATGATGACGTCCTTGCGCGCTTCCTTCGCCAGCTCGGGGCGGATCTCCGGATCGGGGTTCGCCATGGCGAAGATGATCGGGTCCTTCGCCATCGACTTCACCATTTCCGGCGTCAGCACGTTGGCAATGGATAGGCCGTAGAACACATCCGCGCCGCGCACGGCATCGGCCAGGGTGCGCTTGTCGGTCTCGGCCAGGAAGCGCTCCTTGTACTTGTTCATGCCCTCGGTACGCCCCTTATAGACCACACCCTTTGAGTCCACCAGCAGGATGTTCTCACGCTTGACGCCCCAGCGGATGGCAAGCTCGGCGCAGGAGATGGCCGAAGCGCCCGCACCGGAGATCGTCAGCTTGATCTCGCTGTGCTTCTTGCCGACGACCTCCAGGGCATTCGCCAGGCCGGCGGAGGAGATGATGGCCGTGCCATGCTGGTCATCGTGGAAGACCGGGATGTCGAGCATCTTCTTGAGCTCTTCTTCGATGTAGAAGCACTCGGGGGCCTTGATGTCTTCCAAGTTGATCCCACCGAAGGTGGGCGCAATGGCAGCAGCCACCCGGATCACTTCATCCGGATCGTGGGTGTTTACTTCGATGTCGAACACGTCCACGTCTGCGAACTTCTTGAACAGCACCCCCTTGCCTTCCATCACCGGCTTGGAGGCAAGCGCGCCGCGATCGCCCAGGCCCAGGATGGCGGTCCCGTTGGAGAGGACCGCCACCAGGTTGCCCTTGGAAGTGTACTCATAAGCCAGCTCGGCGTCCTTTTCGATCTCGAGCACGGGTTCCGCCACACCAGGCGAGTAGGCCAGGCTGAGATCGCGTTGCGTGTCCATCGGCTTGGTCGGCACGATGGCGACCTTGCCCGGCTTGCCTTTCAGGTGGTGATATTCCAGCGCGTCTTCCCGAGTAATCCTAGCCATGAGGCCTCCTGGGACTTGCCTTGTCGTAAGTATGTGCGGCAGCTGGGTGCTATGTTCTATCACTGATTATAAGCGGGCGGCTGCCCCTCGTACGCGGATTAGACGGATGAACACGGAAAACTCAATGAAACACAACTGCTGATGGCCCGCTCCCTGCCTCCCCAAAAACCTGTCTTGCAATGACTGTTGCGCAGAGCGACCAGTGAGGAATGTGCATCGCACGGCCATCAATCTCCGCAGGGTTTTGGAGGAGGGGCATGCTTGGCAATGCCGACACCCTCTCCATTTTCGTGTCCGTGCCAGACTTTGTCGGCTTGTGAGAAGAAAATCGGGAGGGAAAGGGTGAGGCGTGTGAAAGCGATTCTTGGCTAGGTCAGGAGACCCGTGCCAAGCAGAGGTGTCGCAGATCCCCGGAACGAAGTGAAGGAGGCAGCGGAAGGAGGCACGGTGGGGGTTCTTGACACCTGACACGTGACACTTGACCCGACCTTTCCTCCCCCTTAACAAAACGTTAAGAAGTCATGTATAATACGGAGGAACCCTTACGGGTTCCATACGATCATCACCGCCGCTTCGGCGGCCCGGACTGCCAACGAGCAACACTGGAACCGCACGCTATCCTGGCTTCAGGAGATTTCGAAAGTCGCCGGTCTTCATGACCGATTTTCTTGAGAGAACGATTCTCAGGCATACCTGCCGACTGACGTGATATAGACCCTCCACGTCCCGATCACCTCTTCCCTTCCCGCAGCCCGCGGGAACCGGGGCCAGTTCCACGAATCCAGAGCGCGTTTGCAGCCAGGACCGCTTCGGCAGGACCTTGGCTGTTCGTCTTTAATGGCACGTATTACGGCGCTCGAACCTCAAAAACGCGATCCCGACCGCGTGAACATTCACCTGGACGGCGAATACGCATTCAGCCTGGCCCGCATCGTGGCAGCCTGGCTGGAGGTTGGGCAGGAGCTGGGCCCCGAGAAGATCGAGGCGCTGCAAGGCAGCGATGCAAGAGAGCGGGCCTACCAGCAGGCTCTGCTCTTCCTGAGCTACCGGGCACGTTCGACGGCCGAGATACGCCAGAACCTGCGCAAGCACAAGGTTTCGGACGAGGTCATCGAGCAGACGGTCGAGCGGCTGCGGGCCGAAAAGCTGGCGGACGACGACCAGTTCGCAAAGGCCTGGGTGGAGAACCGGTCTACATTCCGGCCCAGGAGCCGCCGGGCATTGGCGGTGGAGCTCAGGCAAAAGGGAGTGCCGGACGAGGCGGTGCAATCCGCCCTCACCGGCGTGGACGAAGAGGCCCTGGCATACGAAGCCGGCCTGAAGAGGGCGCGGCGGCTGGAGTCGCTGGAGTGGAACGAGTTTCGCACGAAGCTTTCCGAATTCCTGGCACGACGCGGGTTCTCCTATTCCGTGGTCGCGCCGGTCGTCTCCCGGATCTGGAGTGAGACACATTCGCAAGACCATTCATTTGACAACGAGGAACCTGCATGAACGTCATTAGCATCATCATTGTGCTCCTGATCGGGGTAGTCCTCGGTTTTGTTGGCGGCTACCTGTTCCACCGCTATCAGCGGGAGCAGTTGCTCAAAGGGCGGCAGGACAAGGCCGACAGCATTCTGAAGATCGCCAACGAGCAGGCCCGCTTGATCGAGACGCAGGCGCGCGACAGCGCCACCAAGATCGTCCAGGCGTCGGAGAGCGAGATCAAGGAGCGCCGCATCGAGCTCAACAAGGAGACCGAGCGGCTCGACAAGCGCCGGACCGAGGTCGAGGGCCGCGCCGAGAAGCTGGAGCAGCGCGAGCAGAACCTGAACAAGCGCCAGTCCGTGGTGGACAAGCGCGCCAACGAGATCGACAAGATCTACGAGGATCAGATGGCCAAGCTGCAGGAGGTGGCGCAGATGACCATCGAGGACGCCCGCAAGGACCTGTTCGCGGCGGTGGACAAGGAGGCACGCGCCGACATGGCGCGCATCTACCGGCAGATCGAGGCGGAGGCGCGGGAGGAGGGCGAGAAGCGCGCACGCAAGCTGATCGCCGACGCCATCCAGCGCGTGGCATCCGAGCACGTGGCCGAAGTGACCTCCTCCGTGGTGGCGCTGCCCAATGAAGAGATGAAGGGCCGCATCGTGGGCCGCAACGGGCGCAACATCAAGGCGTTCGAGCAGGCGGCGGGCGTGGACGTCATAGTAGACGACACACCCGAGGCGGTGACCATCTCCTGCTTCGACTCGGTGCGGCGCGAGATCGCCCGGCGAGCCCTCAGCCGCCTGACGGTGGACGGGCGCATCCATCCGGCGCACATCGAAAAGATCATCGAAGACGAGACCAAGGCCGTTGACAAGATCATCGCCGAGGCGGGCGAGCAGGCGGCGTTCGACGCGGGCATCGCGGGGCTGCACCCCGAAGTGCTGCGCATGATGGGGCGGCTGAAGTTCCGCACGTCGTACGGGCAGAACCAGCTCGCGCACGCGGTCGAAGTCTCGAAGCTGGCGGGCATCCTGTCTGCAGAGATCGGCGCGAACGTGGAGCTCTCCAAGCAGGGCGGCTTCCTGCATGATATCGGCAAGGCGATGGACCATAACCAGGAGGGCACGCACGCCAAGCTGGGCGCGGAGTTCTGCAAGCGCTACGGCGTGAACCCGGCGGTCGTGAATGCCATCGAGTCTCATCACCACGAGGTGGACCAGATGAGCATCGAGGCAGTGATCGCGGAGGCGGCGGATGCCATCTCCGGCGCACGCCCCGGCGCACGGCGCGAAGACCTGGAAGCCTACATCAAGCGCATCCGGACGCTGGAGGAGCTATCGCAGTCGTTCGAAGGCGTCGCTCAGGCCTTCGCCATCCAGGCAGGGCGCGAGGTGCGCGTCATCGTCAAGCCCGAGAACATCGACGACCTGGCTTCGGCGCGGCTGGCGCGTGACATCGCCAAGAAGATCGAAGAGAGCATGCAGTACCCGGGTCAGATCAAGGTGACGGTGATCCGCGAGACGCGGGCCACGGAGTTTGCGAAGTAGGCGGATAGCCTGATAGTCTGATAGTCAATCAGCAAGGGCGACCGGATGGTCGCCCTTTTGCGTCGGGGGATACGGACCTCGGGGATCACAAGAAGTCTCCCAGAAGCTGGCTGCAGGTCTGAAACGCCCGAAGTCTAGACTTGATGCGCTCGGGGCCAGGCAGGAAGCAGAGCGGGAACGGAACGACGATAATCCAGATAAGAATCACCGAATGTGGCCACCATCAATTCCTCTTCCACACGGATGCGGATAAAGGT
>DATKAF010000201.1:0-5377 GCA_035498395.1 Anaerolineales bacterium | reverse complement strand
CTGGCAACGGAACGGGGGATTCGGGCGGTCAAGGTGTCGCTGGCGGTGCTGCTGGCGACCTCGGCGTTCCAGGAGGCGGTGGTGCTGGCAAGCGGATCCGCGGCGCTCCTGGCCGACACGATACACAATTTCTCCGATGCGCTGACGGCCGTGCCGCTGGGGCTGGCGTTCACGCTTTCACGGCGGCAACACGCGCTTCACCTACGGCTACGGGCGGGGGGAGGACGTGGCTGGCGTGATCATCGTGCTGATGATCCTGTTTAGAGCGGCGGAAGCCATCTACCAGTCTGTGATGAAGATCATTCACCTGCAGCCGGTCACGAACCTAATCTGGGTGGCGGCCGCAGCATTGATCGGGTTCGCTGGCAACGAATTCGTGGCCAGGTTTCGCATCCGCGTCGGGAGATAGATCGGTTCCGCGGCGCTGGTGGCGGACGGAATGCACGCGCAGATAGATGGGTTCACATCGCCGGCAGTGCTCGTCGGCGCAGCCGGTGTGTGGCTCAGGTCCCCGCTGCTCGACCCGCTGATCGGGCTTGCCATCGGCGCGGCGATCCTGTTCATCGTCTGGGATATGGCCAGAGACATCACGTACCGCGTGATGGACGCGGTCGACGCGAGAATTCCAGCGCTGATCACGCAGACCGCGCAGACGACACAGGGCGTGATGGACGCGCACGATGTGGCGGTGCGATGGGTCGGTCACCGGCAGTGGACCGAGTTCCACATCACCGTGGACTGCCAGATGACGACCTGCGAGAGTCACCACATCGCCGAAGGGTTAAGACACCAGCTCTTCCACGCGATGCCCGCGCTGGTCGATGCGACGGTTCACGTGGATCCGTACCAGTGCAGCCAGTGCGGGGATCCGCATTTGACGGCACATCATACAAGTTGATTTGCGATTTCAGACTTCAGATTGACGATTTGCGATTAGGGAGAGGGAAATGGGAAATCGGAAATGGCAGATTCAAGTTACAAGTGCAATAGTGAGTTCGAAGAATACTTCAAAGGGTGTCAGGAAGTCGAGGCATTTGCGGAGCTGCCGGTTCAGCCGGGATCGGGTATGGCGCACTTCGGCAGCGGAGACGGTCAGCAGGTTGCGCTGCTTGGGAAAGTACTGCCGCAGCAGGCCATTGGTGTTTTCGTTCGTGCCTCGCTCCCAGGCAGCATGCGGACGGGCAAAGTAGTAGGTCAGGCCCAAGCGCTGGTCGATGCGTCCATGCAACTGGAACTCTCCACCCCGATCGGATGTCAGGGTATGGACCTTCTCCCTCAGGGGCTCCAGCAGGCGGCAGACATGGCGCTCGATCCGAGCCGATGCCAGCTGCGCCGGCGCCCAAAATCTTTGGCAGCTTTGCACGCCCCGACCGGTTACAGCGGCAGGGCCCGGCGGCCCACAAACGGCAGCCATTTGCCCGTTCGGGCCTCATACGAGAAATACGGCTGCCCGAGCTTCGCCTCGAGCAGGCGCTCCTCGTAGCTTGCGATGTAGTCGTAGAACAGGAAGCCGGGAACCAGCACAGCCAGCGAAATGAGGGACAGGGACGACAGAGCGGTGCCAAGGTACGCGAGGAGTGCTGCCAGGTAAAGCGGATGCCGGACAAAATGGAATGCACCGGTATCCACCACATGATTCGGACGCTCCTTACCTGAGATGACTACATGCCCGGTGCGGATGAGGAGGAAGGTGGCCAGGAGCGCCAAGGTCAGCAATCCCATGCGAATCGCCTGGGGAACCCGGGCGGCCAGGAATGTAGACCAGTGGTAGACAAATGTATCGCTTACCCAGATGACTGTGAATACGACAAGCAGCAATAGCTGTCCCGAATCACCCCATGGATGCTCACCTTTTCTTTCTTTCATGATCCCTCCCTTACCCTCGATCCAATTCGTGAACCGTTCACCCCGCCATGCTTGACCGAACAGCTTAGCAAACGTTAACAGATTATAGCATCGCCTCTTAGTAAGGGCCGAAAATGGGAAATCGGGGAATAGGAAATGGGGAATGGAACCGGAGACGATTTGCCAAGCAAATCGCGGAAATGGCCGGAAATAAAGATCGGAGTGCGGTTGCCGCGCAAGGCGGGGCGGCTGTGGTGGATAGCACATGGGGAAAGTGATCGGCGATGATGCAAGAAGAGCACTGACATGCTGCGGGGATAGGACACGGAGCGATCATGACGCGATGAACGGGATGATAAATGAAGAAGATGATGCACCTGAGCATCACGCGCGGCGCGAATCATCACGCGATGCATCGAATCCATCAACCTTAAAATTTTGAAAGTCATGCCTAAATGTGGGTCAAAAACCTTGAATAATTCTATTGGTGGCGGTAATATACCAATGATGATGAAGAATATTCATCATCTGCATACAACTGAATGATCATGCGCCATGCATTGAAGTCAGAGCCGAGTTGATGCAATAGGTATTGAATTAGAGAGCGAGCATGTACATTTGCGTGTTGAGCAGTCTTCCGGAAGAAAACGATCCTCCATACGATCCTTCCCCGCACCTCGAGGGCAGGAAATGGAGACATCACGTCGTACAGAACACCGACGTGGAAGAGCAGATCCGATCGTTGATGGATGACGGCGTGGATGTGTTCATCAACCTGTGTGACGGCACGCCCGACGAGCTCGTTTCGGGCATCAAGCTCGTCAAGACACTGGAGAAACTGGGCGCGGCGTTCACCGGAGCGGACTCGACGTGCTTCGACCCGACCCGCCAGGAGATGAAGCGCGTGGCGGCGCGCGTCGGCGTGCCCACACCGGCCGCGACGTTCGTGAAGTCCATGGCGGATGTGGAGCGGGCCGGGCGCACGCTGCGCTTCCCGATGCTGGTCAAGCCGCCGCATGGATATGCGAGCTGGGGCATCCGCAAGGAATCGCGCGTCACGAACCTGGACGATCTCAAGAAGCAGGCCGCCATCACGATGAAGGACGACGGGCGGGCGCTGATCGAGGAGTTCATCGAAGGACGCGAATACACGTGCCTGGTGGCGGAGAACCCGGACGACCCCACCCATCCGCTCACCTTCCAGCCGGTGGAGTTCATCTTCCCCGAAGGCGAGTCGTTCAAGCACTACAATATGAAGTGGGTAGACTACGACAAGATGCGCGTGTCGGTGCTCGACAATCCAGAGCACGATGCGCGCGTGCGAGACTACACGCTGCGGGTCTTCCAGGCCTTCGGGGCCAGCGGCTACGCACGCTGCGACTTCCGCCTGGGCAAGGACGGCGAGATCTACATGCTGGAGATCAACCCGAACTGCGGCATCTTCTACCCGCCGTTCGACCCGGGGTCCGCTGATTTCGCGCTGATGAACGACCCCATCGGGCACCAGGGCTTCATGGACCTTATCATCCGCGGCGCGCTGCGGCGGCAGGCGGAGGCGCTGCGTGTGGCGCCGCAACTGGTAAAGAAACGCGAGGCTGTGTCGCAGGAGATGTCCCGAACTACACCCAGGCGGCAGACTAACAAGCGAGAGCCGGCCAAGCGGACAGAATAGGCCGGTAACTTAGTAGGCCGGTGTGGTGTTATGTCATGTGAACATCTCCGTGATCTGATCGGATCAACGCAAATCAAAAAAGGAGAATCCGCATGAACATTATGGGTTGGCTCGCCTGGATCGTGCTCGGCGGCATCGCTGGCTGGATTGCCAGCATGATCATGAAGCGCAACGACCAGATGGGGTGCATCACGAACATCGTTGCCGGCATCGTGGGAGCGGTCGTTGGCGGCTGGGTCTTCAGCCTGTTTGGGGGTCAAGGTGTCACAGGCTTCAACATACCGAGCCTGGTAGTGGCAGTCGTCGGAGCGGTGATCGTTCTGGCAATATGGAATCTGATCTTCGGAAGAAAACGGAGCTAGGTTCGTCTGAACGCAAAAAACCCCGAAGCCTTCGCTTCGGGGTTTTCTTTGTTCAAAGACGGTATGGCAACTTGCTTCCAATTCCGTTTAGGCGCCTCCAACGCAGCGCGTCAGGTGGTGAAGGCTGACATCGATGAACAGCCGGGAATGTCTCCGCAGGTCCGTGCCGATCCGAAGGCGCTGGATGCCAGAAAGGTTGCAGATCAGCCCCGCTGATGGAATTGGAGATACCATGGGAGCCGACTCAACGACGCTAAACGGCCGTGATAGTGCTGTCGGGCGCAAACGGGGCCGCAGGAATTGCCGGAAAATCCTCGGCGCATTAGAATTCCACAACATTTAGCCAAGGAGGCAGCCATGACCTTCCAAGAACTGCTCGAGATCGTGCTCGGCCTGGTCCTTGTTTATTATGTACTGGCAGCCATTGTCTCCACCATTACCAAGATACTGACCGAGGCATTCGAAACACGCGGGGCGGCGCTGCAAACCTACCTCAACCAGATGCTGGGGGATAAGTCCGTCGATCTGACGAACCTGCCGCAGATCAAGGCGCTGCGGCCCATCCGGTACAGCAACTGGTGGAACGTCTTTGGGGCCGGGACGGAAGAGAAGAAGGTTGAGAAGATCCCCTACAGCACGCTGGTGGACGCGTTCTTCGACGTGACGGGTCTCACCTGCAACGCCGACATTAAGCCGACGGCGGACGAGTTAACCGCCATCGTCAACAGGCTGCCACCCTCGGAGGGCAGGCAGGCGCTCCTCGACTGGATCCAACAAGGGGTGACCGACATCGATCAACTGCGAGGGCGGGTGACCGATTACACCAACGGAATCCTCAACCAGGCGCAACTGACGTTCAAAGCACGAGCCCGCAGCCTGGTCATCATCCTGTCCATCATATTGACACTGCTGTTCGGAACCGACACGATCCAACTGGCAAAGGACCTGGCAGCCGACGCACAACTGCGCGCGCTACTGGACGCGCAAGCCAGCCGGGCAGCCGCAGGCGTCAATGTGACGGGCAACATACCCGACCTGACAAGCCTCATCAACAAGCTGAGCGCGAGCACGGTCCAGTTTGCGTGGTGGCAGCAGCAGAGAACGCCGACGGATAACAGCGCACAGGGCTGGATTGGCTTCGTGCTGTTGAAGTTCCTGGGGCTGGGCATCACGGCGATCGCCGTCTCCCAGGGATCATCGTTCTGGTACGACGTCATTAAGAGGATCTCGGGGCAAACGAACCAGCCACCGAGCGACGGAGGGTAGGGAACATTTCAGACTTCAGCAGGAAGGACACCACGCTGCTCGGCCTTCGGGACTTACGAGGGAATATGGATGAGTGATTGGTGATTCGTGAGTGGCGACTCGTTACTCGTGATTGGTGAGTCGTGATGGTAGAGGCCATCGCAGGCGAGGGCAAGCTGCGATGGCTTTTGCTTTGGCAGGAGCAGGCGGACAGCCTGTGGGAGGATAGGCGAAAGCTGGTGCGGAGTGCGGG
>DATKAF010000200.1:0-7501 GCA_035498395.1 Anaerolineales bacterium | reverse complement strand
GCCAGGGGTCCTCCATCTCGGGGGCGAGACTCGCCGCCCTCTCGGCCAACCGCCTGGCGTCATTGCGCCGGTTGTCTCTTAGTGCCTGTCGAGCCTCTCGTACCGCTGAAGATGCTTCATCCTGTTTAGAGTTCATGGCTGCGCTGTGGGCATGGGGGTGGGCGCGACGTTTTCGTTGTTGACATAACAGAGGATGCCGTCAACGACGCCGTCGGCCACCTGGTCGGTATGCTGGGTAAGGATCTCCTTGTCCAGGTTCAGGAAGCCGGTCTCGATAATGGCGGCGACCGTGCCCGGGTCGACCTCGGAGAAGGCGTGGTAGCTGGTCATGTCGGCGGTGATGCTGCCGGGGTGGAAGCGCAGGCCGGTCGCCTTGTGGTAGCGGTCCACCATGCAGGCGAGCAGGCGATTGGCCCGGTTCGTGTCGCGCGTGTTCAGGGCCGCGGCGACCTTGAAGCCCGTGGCCTCGTCGTTGATGTATTCGCAGGAGTCGTTGTGGATGGAGACGACCGCCACGGCGCGGTAGCCGTTCAGACGCGTGTCGAACTCCTGGAGCAGATCCACCTGGAAGCCGCGTGCGGCGAGCTTCTTCTGCACCAGCTCAGCGATGTTCATGTTGACGTCGGCCTCGGTGAGCGTTACCTGCCCATTGGCGTCGATGCAGACAGCGCCCGAGTCGTTGCCGGAGTGACCGGCCACGATACCGATGCGGAGAGCCTGCTGCACAGGGCCCACCGGCGCCGGGATGCTGACCGGCTGGGGCGTGAGGAGCAGGTTGAGCCTGTCGTAAAAGGAGGAAGCGGAGAAGTTGGTGGGTGTCCACGCCACAAAGACGGTCGCCAGCAGGATCGCCACGAGGAAGGTCTTTTCGATGGCATGCAGCGACTTGCGCCGCGGACGTGCGGAAGTCGAACGAACGGTCGAGCGAGGCCGAACGTGCGAATCGTCCATTTTGTACGATAGTACTCAGGTTTATGCGAAACGGCAAGGGTATTTTTGACCAAGGGAGCGGCGTATAAGGGCACCGGCCCCCAGGGCTGGCGCTGCCGGTTTTCGCCTTGACGGAGCCGAACCGCAACATTATGATGAAATGAACATGGAAACTGACATTCTTACGGCCGCACAGCGCGCCGACGAGCTGCGGACGGCGATGCGGGCGTGGACTTCCGGAGTGACGGTCGTGACGGCATTCTGGCAGGGCGAACGACACGGCATGACCGTCAGCTCGTTCACCTCGATATCGCTGGACCCGCCGCTGATCGCCATCTCGCTGCAAACCGCCAGCCGTACTCATGATGTGGTTGTGAAGTCCGGCGCATTCGGGGTAACGATCCTGGCAGCCGGTCAGCAGGAGCTTTCGGAACGGTTCGCCAACCGGCAGACGACGATGGGCGAGCGGCTGGACGGGCTGGAAACGGAGACGCTCGTGACCGGCGCGCCGCTGCTGAAGGGCGGGCTGGCCTACCTGGACTGCCGGGTGACGCAGAGCATCCCATGCGGGATGAACACGCTGTTCGTGGCAGAGGTGGTGGCGGTGCGAGGCGATGACCACGACGCGCCGCTGGTGTACCATGACCGGACGTATCACCGGCTGGAAGAGGAATCCACGAAGAACACGAAGGCGAAATAATCTTTCAGAAGGAAAGCAAGGATCATTCCCGAATGACCGAGTTGCTGTTCAAGGATGAGGTCTACGCGATCGTGGGGGCCGCCGGGAGGTGCACCGGTGCCTGGGATCAGGTTTTCTCGAACCGGTGTATCAGGAGGCCCTGGAAGTGGAGTATAGGATCCGGGAATTGCCCTTCGAGGCGCAGAAGCCTTGGGGATACTGTACAAAGACCAACCTCTGCGCAAGGAGTACGTGGGCAACCTCATTTACGATGGAAAGATCATCGTTGAGCTGAAGGGGCTGGATCGACTTACTTGGCGTGAGGAAAGGCAGTCGCTGAACTATCTGAAAGCCACCGGCATGAAGCTCGGCCTGCTGATCAACTTCGGCAGCCACCCTGCGCTGGAATGGAAGCGTTTAGTCTTATGATCTTCGAAGCATGTGTTCTTCTGCTTTCGTGAAATTCGTGTTCTTCGTGGATTCCGAGTTCCTGGTCTTCTGATCATCGAATCATCTGTTCTTCTGATCTTGTGAAATTCGCGTTCTTAGTGGATTCAGAGTTCTTCGTGGATCCAGAAAAGAGGCGGGGATGAGCGACAAGTTGACAGAGGGCGAAAAGAAGACGCTGTTGCGCCTAGCCCGGGAAGCACTGCAGGCGGGGGTGACCGAGCACAAGATAGCAGCCGTGGGACCCGACGATTTGACGTCGACGCTGCGGGCGCCCGGGGCATCGTTTGTGACGCTGACCATCGGTGGCCAGTTACGGGGCTGCATCGGCGCGCTGGAGCCTTACCAGCCGCTGGTGGAGGACGTGCGCGAGCATGCCGTGGCGGCGGCGATGGAAGACCCGCGCTTTCCACCGGTATCACGAGCGGAGATCGGCGAGATCGAGATCGAAGTGTCGCGGCTGACGACACCCCGGGAACTGGAATACTCGGACGCCGAGGATCTGCTGAAGAAGCTGAGGCCGGGCGTAGACGGCGTGGTGATCCGGGATGGGTTCCGGCGCGCGACCTTCCTGCCGCAGGTCTGGGAGAAGATACCGGACAAGGCGGATTTCATGGACAACCTGTGCTACAAGATGGGGGCGGCGCCGGATACCTGGCGGCGAAAGCACCTGCAGGTGCTGACGTACGAGGTGGAGGAGTTCCGGGAGGACAAAGCTTAGAATCCCGAATTTCCCCTGGGGGCTGGGGGTACGAGGGAACCGGCTGCCGGGGCAGGCAACCAGACATAACAAAACCGTATTGTTCCGGGAAGGCGGGCAGTACTGTAATAGAATCCGGGTATGGCTGAGGAACCGGAACCAGTCAACACCATGTTCGAGGACGCGGTCGACGCGCTGCGCCTGGGGGAGCGGGCGCGCGGCAAAGAGATCCTCACTCGGCTGCTGAAAACCGATCAGAACAACTCCAATTACTGGATCTGGATGAGCGCGGCGGTGGATACTGCCAAGGAACGCATCTACTGCCTGGAAACCGCGCTCAAGCTCGACCCTCAGAACGCGATTGCTAAGCGCGGCCTGGTGCTGTTGGGGGGCATCCAGCCGGACGAAGACGTTCAGCCGTTCCCGCTGAACCGGCCGCGCGCGTGGGAGAACGACCTGCTCCTGGCGCACGAAAAGCCGGAGGAAAAGGCGGGCGGGTTGCGGAGTCCACTGGCCCGGGTGGTCATTGTGGTGCTGGCCGCAGCGCTGGTCATGGCAGTGGTGAGTTACGCCCTGCTCAGCACGCGCGGGACGGCCATATTCCGGCCGGCTGCCACCCGAACGGCGGGCCCGACCGCACCCTTCACCCTGACCCCGACGTTCGTGAATGCGACCGAGCCGCCACGCTCCACGCAGATAGGGCCGACGCCACTGGCGGCGCTGCTCGGCATATCTTACACACCCACGCCGCTGGCGGTGCTCACGCCGCGCTCGCCGCTCTCGGCAGACTACTACCGGGCGGCAAAAGCGGCCTACGAGCAGGGCAACTGGGACGAGTACATCCAGCAGATGGAGGCCATCCAAAAGGCCGAGCCGACCGCCGCCGATATCCCGTATTACATCGGAGAGGCTTACCGTTTGCAAGGGCAGTGCCGCCAGGCGCTCAATTACTATAACGAGTCCCTGAAGGTGAGCGACCAGTTCGCGCCCGGATACGTCGGGCTGGCTCAGGCGCGGCTGTGCAGCGATCCGAATGCGGACGTCAGCCAACTGTACGATGCGGCGATCGACGCCGACCCCAAGTTCGGGCCGAGCTACCTGGCGCGCGCGAACTTCCACCTCGCAAGGCGCGATGCGAAGTCCGCGTTGAAGGACTTGGAGCAGGCGGACAAGCTGCTGCCGAACTCCGCGCTGGTGCAGCTGGCGTACGCGGAAGCGCATCTCCAGGCAGGCGACAATGTAGAAGGTCTGGCCGCGGCCAGGAAGGCGAATAGCATCGACCAAACGCTGCTGCCTTCCTATTATTTCCTGGGATATGCGGACACGCTCAACGGACGCTTTGAGGAAGCGATCAAGCCGCTGCAAACGTACCTGATCTATGAGCCGGAGGACGGCAGCGCCTATGCACTGCTGGGTCAGGCGTATGCCCAAACAGAAGATTATGAAGCCGCCATCGCGCCGCTCAAGCAGGCGCTGAAATATGATCCGAATCAGGTGCGGTCGTACATCTACCTGGGCACGGCCAGCCTGCGTACCGGCGACATCGACAGCGCCTTCGATTATTACCAGCGGGCGCTCGACTTCTTCCCCGACTCATTCGATGCCAACATCGGGTTGACGGAGGCGATGTACCGCAAGGGGACGTTCGGCAGCGCCTACCTGCAAGCCGAGACCTCGAAATCGAAGGCGAACGATGATACGCAGATGGCGCTCGTACTCTACTGGCGCGCGCTGAGCCAGGAGGGGCGCAACGCCTTCGGGGACGCGCTGGATGACTGGCAGGCGCTGCTGGCGATGCCGGAAGATGTCATGACGCCTGAGATGAGGCTGACCGCGCAAGAGCACATCGCGGAGCTGATCACTGCCACGCCGACGTCGAAGGGCGGCACAAAGACGCCGGTCCCCACCAAGGCGCCGCCCAGCAGCACGCCAACGCCCAAATCATCCGGCGGCGGCACGCCCACCGCGACCTTTACGCCGATGGTCTTCGGCACGCTCTCGCAGACGCCGACGGTGACGAAGACGCCGTAGAGGCGCACAGGAGGATATGCTAAAAAGATGACCTCCGAGCACAAGCGCTCGGAGGTCATTGTTTACTTGTTCTTCAACCTGTCCCGGCGGTGGATATTCCTATTTTCCATACTTTGCCCGGTCTTCGGGGCAGGGGCAGAGCGCGCGCAGATAGTGCCAGTTGTAGATGCCGTAATCGTGGCCGTCCTCCCAGACGATGGTGAGAGCATAGGAGCCGACAGCCTTCACGTTGGTGATGCGAGTGGATGGCGTGTCGGGCAGGTCCTGTTCGAAGACCTCGGGGCCGGGCTCGGAGCGCATATTCTCATGACCGCCGCGGCACGAGGCACACGGACAGCCGGCGCGCAGCAGACCAAAGGGGTAGACGCTGACGTGCCCATCGTCCCAGTTGACGGTGAACTCGCGGGTCTTCTTATTTACCGTGATATTTGCAGGTTTCTCATTCATCTCTGCTTACCCAACCAGATTCCAATCGGGTCAGATCCGGAGATTTCTCTTGGTGTCCTTGGTGTCCGTCGTGTTTGATCTTCTTCAGACGGATGGGTTATCTAGCACGTGGGAAATCGTAAATCGAAAATCTGAAATCGTAAATGTCATGGCGGGGGGACAACTGCCAGGAATTCGGCGGCGGCCCAGCCGGTACGGCTCTCGTCGTAGGGCGCGACCAGCTTCCACCAGGTATAACCGTCGGCTTGCTGCGGGCCATCCGCCACCTTGAACGTTTCGGCCTCCTCGCCGCGGAAGACCGTGTCGCTGGCAAGCCCCGGCGCAGAACGGATGCGCAGCCCGGCGCCCTCTGTGCCGGTGATCTGCACGTAGGAACCGATCCCGATCTGCCCGTTGGCGGCGGCGGTCCCTGCGGGCGTCGCGCTGGGGGCCGGGCTCGGCGTGAGCGTCGAGGGCGGGATGACGGTGATATCGGCGGGCACGAAACCTGCATCGCCCGGCTGGCGCGGGCGCGTCGCGCCGATCAGGAGCAGCGTGACCGCCATCAGGCAGCCGGCAACCAGTATGGCGCCCAGGATCGTCCATACGTTGATGAGAGACGGCGGCCGTTTGCGACTCATGGCAGCAGGAAAAAGGCCAGCCCGAGGATGGCGTAGATGGCAAGCAGGCCGGCGCCCTCCAGCCAGGTCGATTCGCCGTCCGCAGAAACGACGACCGCGATGCCCACGGATGCCAGCAGGGCGATCAGCTCGAAGCGGTTGAGGACGAGGTGCAGCGGATTGCCGAGCAGCAGGCTGACAAAGACCAGCAGCGGCGCGACGAACAGGGCGATCTGCAAACTCGACGAGATGGCGATCTCTGTGCTGAGGTCCATCTTGTTCTTGAGGGCCATTTGGACCGAGACGACGTGCTCGGCGACGTTGCCGATGAGCGGCACCAGGATGATGCCGATGAAGAACTCGGATATGCCTAGCCCCTGGATGACACCCTCGGTCGCGTGCACCAGCGATTCGCTGAGCCACACCACGGCCAGGGTGGCCAGCAGCAGCATGACGATGGCCTGCCTCATGGAGCGCTTGGGCGTGTCCTCTTCGGAGACGCGCACGGCGAGAGGGCTGTCTGGCGAACGCGCCGCATCGAAGAGACCGAGCGCGTACAGGGCGATCATAACGATGGCGACGCCGATGCTGAGGGCTTCCACCGAACTGCTGCCGCTGGCGAGCTCGATGGATTGGCTGAACAGCGATGGGATGATGAGTGTCGTGACAGCCAGGACCAGCAGGATGGCGTTGCGGCTGGCGTTCGCCTTGTTGAAGGTCTGGGTCCCGTGGCGGATGCCGCCGAGGGTCATCGAGAAGCCGAGCACCAGCAGCAGGTTGCCGATGATGGAGCCGGTGATGGAGGCGATGACAAGCTGCAACAGGCCGGCCCGAACCGCCGTGATGGTGATGATCAGCTCGGCCGCGTTACCGAAGGTGGCGTTGAGCAGGGCGCCCATGCGCGGGTCGGTGTGGGCGGCGATGTCTTCTGTGGCGTCCCCAATGATACCGGCCATCGGAACGATGGCGAGGGCAGCCAGACCGAAGAGCGCAATGGGCGACCAATCCATCAGCTGGGCTGCCAGAACAACCGGCAGCGCCAGCAGGAGGACGTAGAGCGGGTTTTCGGCGATGTAGGCTCGAAGGCGCGACATGCGAAGGCAGTCCTTGGCACTGGGGCTGCCTTCATTATAATGGCGCCCGCCTCATCGCTATGGAGAACTGTTCGATCCGTGGGAATTGTTCTTGAGCAGGCGGTAGGCGCTGGGCGGCAGCAGCACATTGAGCGCCTGTTTCTCGACCTGCAGCGTGATCTTGCTGCCGCTCATGGCAGGATCGCCATCCATCTCCACCGAGAAATCCGTATCCGACTCAATGCGCACCCGGCTGAAAGGCAACCTGACCGCCTCGTCGCTCGTGAGGTGACGCCCGCCCAGCACGTCGAAAAAGTGACGGAAGGCGTCTGCGAAGTTCTCGCCGCTCATGAGCCACAGGTCCATCTCGCCGTCATCCAGATAGGCGTCGGGAGAGAGCACGGCGATGCCGCCCGCATACTTGCGGATGTTGGTGGCTACGGCCAGGAGGAAGTGCCCGTCCACGCTCTGGTCGCCGTTCCAGACGTGCAGATCCATGCCGTGCCAGCTGGCCGCGGTGGAGACCCCGGCAGCCACGTAGCGAGGCACGGCGATGTACTTTTCAAAGCGCGGCCGCGGCTCCAGTTGCCGGACC
>DATKAF010000199.1:0-36396 GCA_035498395.1 Anaerolineales bacterium | reverse complement strand
CCTTGACCGGCGTGCGCCCGTAGAGCAGCCAGGACAGGTACAGGCCCGCCACCGCGAGGACCGTCGCAATCAGCGCGACCGCCCAGTTGATCGTGCCCGGCTCAATGGACTCAATGGTCTGCTTCAGCCACAGGCTGAGATACTGCATGCCGGGGAAGGGCAGGTTCAGCAGCCCGCCTAGCAGCGAGAGCGCCGCCAGTATCATGAGCGGAATGGTGATGACTTTCGGGCTTTCGACCGCACGGGCGGCGGCCTCATGCCGCGGCTCGCCGAAGAACACGAGCCAGATCTGCCGCCCCATGTAGAAGGCGGTCAGGAATGCCGCCGCACTCAGCAGCCAGTACACCAGCGTATAGCCCTCGGCCATCGATTCGGCCAGGATCTCATCCTTGGACCAGAAGCCCGCAAACGGGATAATTCCCGCCAGCGAAAGCGTGCCGAACACGTAGACCCAGAACGTCACCGGCATGCTCTTGCGCATCCCGCCCATGTTGCGCATATCGTTCGCATCGAACGGCGCTTCTCCGTGCGTTTGCGCGGCTTGCGGTTCATGCTCGCCATGATGGCCCAGCAGGTGATGGCCTCTCTCCACGCCCAGGATGATCGAGCCGGCGGAAAGGAACAACAGCGCCTTGAAGAAGGCGTGCGTGACCAGGTGGAACATGCCCGCCGCGTAGGCTCCCATGCCGACTGCCGCCACCATGAACCCAAGCTGACTGATCGTGGAGTAGGCGAGCACCTTCTTGATGTCGAACTGGGCGACCGCGATCGTCGCTGCGAACAGCGCCGTCACCGCGCCAACCGCCGCCACGACGAGCTGCGCGGCGGGTGCTGCGGTGTAAAGCGGCGCCGAGCGCGCCACGAGGTACACGCCGGCCGTGACCATCGTGGCGGCATGGATCAGGGCCGAGACCGGCGTCGGGCCGGCCATCGCGTCCGGGAGCCATACGTAGAGTGGTATCTGCGCCGACTTGCCCGTCACGCCCAGCAGCAGGAACAGGGTGATCGCAACAATAACAGGGGAGTTGATCGACGAGATGGTCTTCACCACGTCGAACACGGCATCGAACTGCAGGCTGCCGAAGACCCAGAACATCAGGAAGGCGGCGATCAGGAACCCAAAATCGCCGATCCGGTTGGCGATCATGGCTTTCTTGGCCGCGTCGGAGTTGGCCCACGATGGACGCCCGAGTGTGTCCATCTCGTACCAGAAGCCGATCAGCAGGAAGGAGCACAGCCCCACGCCTTCCCACCCGACGAACAGCATCAGGTACGAGTCGCCGCTGACCAGGATCATCATCATGGCGATGAACAGGTTCAGGAACACAAAGAAGCGCGCATAGCGCCCCGTGTCCGACTTGAAGCGCACGTCCTCGTGCATGTATCCGATGGCGTAGATGTGGATGAGCGTGCCGACGCCGGAGACGACCAGCATCATCGTCACCGAGAGCGTATCGACGCGGAACGTCCAGTCGAGCGCCAGGTTGCCGATGTGGATCCACGGCGCGAGCATCCAGCGTACAGGCCCGGTCTGTAACGTCAGCGAGTAGGCAAGCAGCAGCGAGACCACGAATGGCAGCCCCGCTCCCAGTGCCGCGATGGTTCCCACCACGCGCTCGCCCATCCGCCGCCCGAATGAGAGGTTGATCAGCAGGCCGATGACCGGAAAGAAGACGATCCAGGGTGCAAGATAGAAGAAGCCAGGGGGCATCCGTTACTCCAGTGTGCGAAACAGCATCCGGAATTCGAGAGTCGTAAGTCGAGAATCGTGACACGTCCCGCATCGCCTTCGATTCACGACTCTCGAATCACGACTCACAATTCACGGTTCACGATTCTCGTCTCTCATCCCTTGAGATTATTCATCTCATCGATATTGATGCTGTGCTTGGTGCGGAAGATGGTCACGATCAGCGCCAGCCCCACGGCCACTTCCGCCGCCGCGACGGTCATGACGAAGAACACGAAGATCTGCCCGTCCAGCACGTTGTGCACGCGCGTGAACGCCACCAGCGCCAGGTTGCTGGCATTGAGCATCAGTTCCACGGACATGAAAATGACCAGCGGGTTGCGGCGGACCAGCACTCCCAGCGCCCCGATGGTAAACAGGATGGCGGACAACCCGATGTAGAAATTAATGGGCACCATTTAGCGTCCTCCCTTGTCTTTCTGGGTGAGGATGATCGCTCCCACCATGGCGATCAGCAGCAGCACCGACGTGACCTCGAACGGCAGCAGGTACTGGTTGAACAGCGCCCCGCCGATATCCTGCGGGCTTCCGAAGCTCTCCACGGCCTGCGGGATCGTCGGACCCGTGGCGCTGCCGAAGAAGACCAGGTATCCCGCCTCCACGATGAGCAGCGCAGCCAGCACAATGGCGGCTGGCCTCTGCCAGGGCAGCGCCTGCGGCTGCGGCAGCACGTCAGTCCCCAGCAGCATGATCACAAAGATGAACAGGACCATGATCGCCCCGGCGTAGACCGTGATCTGCGACATGGCGATGAAGGGCGCGTTCAGGATGATATAGAAGATCGCCACCGTGCCGAAGTTCAATACCAGGAACAACGCGGAGTAGATGGCGCTGCGGCTTACCAGCATGCCGAGAGCCGTCGCGATGCACGCGGCCGCCAGCACCAGGAACAAGATCAAGTTAACCGTCATGGCTCTCCATTTACGATTTCCGATTTACGATTTCCGATTGCCTTGCGCACAATCGTCGTAAATGGTCAATCAGAGGGATTCTCCATCGCGGGCACTGAGCGCGTGAACTGGCCCGGCTGCGTCTTTTGCGGAGTCGTTTCCGTGCCCGGGCGCGCCGGCTCGAGCAGCATGTTCTTGTCGTAGATGGCGCTCTTGCGGTCAAAGAAGCTCAGCTCGTAGTTGTCGCCCAGGATGATCGCCTCGGTCGGGCAGGCATCTTCACAGAAGCCGCAGTAGATGCAGCGCAGCATGTTGATCTCGTACGTGGACGCGTATCGTTCGCCCGGTGAGAAGCGCTTCTCGTCCGTGTTCTCCGATGCCTCCACGAAGATCGCGTCGGCCGGGCAGGCCGCCGCGCACAGCGAGCAGCCGATGCATTTTTCCAGCCCGTTGTCGTAGCGCTTCAGCACGTGCCGCCCCCGGAAGCGCGGGCGGACCGGCCGCTTCTCCTCCGGATACTGCACGGTCACGGGCCGCTCGAACATCGAGCGGGCGGTCGTGATCAAACCGCGCGTCAGCTCTCTAAGCATGAGCCACCTTCCTTCTCAGCGAATGGTTTACGGATAAGACCGCCACCGCGCCCGCCGCGATGGACAGCACCGGGACAGACCAGATCAATATCGGGTTGACGTCCTGCGCCAGCAGGATCCCGAACGCCGTGATGACCACCAGGGCGATCGACAGCGGCAGCAGCACCTTCCAGCCCAGCGACATCAGCCGGTCGTAGCGGATGCGCGGCCACGTGGCACGCACCCAGATCATCCCGAACAGCAGGATGACGACCTTGATCAGCAGGTACAGTGGGCCCAGGAACCAGGCATTGAAGGTGTATGGCCCTACGTGCCAGATCGCATCGACGCTCAGGAACGTGCCGCTCAGGAACCAAAACTCCCGGTAGCCGCCGAAGAACAGCGTGGCAGCGATCATGGAGATGACGATCATCTTGGAGTATTCGGCCATGAAGAACAGCGCGAACTTCATACCGGAATACTCGCTGTGATAACCTGCGGCAAGCTCCTGCTCGGCCTCCGGCATGTCGAACGGAGCGCGGTTCACCTCTGCCAGCGTCGTGATGAGGAACACGGCGGCTCCCACGGGCTGCAGCACCGCGAACCACATGCCCTTCTGTGCGTTCACGATGTCGATCATGTTCATCGAGTTGGCCATCAGGATGGCGATGACGAAGCACAGCCCCAGGGCCAGCTCGTAGGAGACCATTTGGGCCGACGAGCGCATCCCGCCGAGCATCGCATACTTGTTGTTCGACGACCAGCCCGCCAGCACGATGCCGTACACGGCGATGGAGGCGATGGCGGTCAGGTACAGCGCGCCCACATTGATGTTGGCGACGTAGAGTGTCACCGTGCGGTTGACAAACGGCAGCGTGAACTGCGTCCCCAGCGGGATGACCGCGGTCAGGATGATGGCGGGGACGACCGTTACGATGGGGGCGATCACGAACATCAGCTTGTCGGCGCCGGCCGGCGTGAGCTCCTCTTTGAAGATCAGCTTGACGGCATCGGCGATCGGTTGCAGCAAGCCCTGCGGCCCTGCGCGGTTTGGGCCGATGCGGGTCTGGATGCGCGCCAGCGCCCTGCGCTCATACAGGGTCAGGTAGGCAAAGCCGGTCAGGACAAGCACCGACATGATGGCCGCTTTAAGGAACCATTCGAGCCAGAAAGTCCAATCCATGATGACTACCTCGCTGCCGCGGTCTTGCTTTTCGGGGATGGGGCGGGCGCCTTCACGGTTGCCTCCGTCGGGGAGACGATCGGCAGCCCCATGGAACGCGGCACCAGTACGACGCCCGTGGCGATCGTGTCATCGACCTTCACGAGCACATCTTCGCTGGCTCCGTCCAGCGTCAGACTGACATGCTGGCCCGCCTGCACGCCCAATTTCGCGGCCGCGCTCGGGTGCAGCGTGATGGACGGCTCGCCGATGCGTGCCTTGAGCAGCGGGCTGGTCGCTAGCGTGATCCCGCAGTCGTACAGCCTGGTGACGGGCACTGCCAGCAGCTTGTTCTCCTGTGGGCGCAGGCTGGCGGGCTTCGGCTGCTTCGGCAGGTCGATCTTGTCGCCGCGCTGCGCCGCGCTGGAAAGCTGGATTCCCATGCCGCTGCGGTTGTGGTACGTGGTGCCGCCGTAGTACATGTCGGCGCGGCCGACGATCGGCCACTGGGGCACGACCTGCGCCAGCCGTTCGTAGCTCAGTCCTTCGAAGACGGGGCTGTCGGCAGCCATGATCTCGAACACGACCGACGCCGACGTGCCTTCCAGGAGGATGTTCATGTGCTGCGCCACCAGCGAAGTGATCGCATAGTCGGGTTTGGCGCCCTCGAGGGCGGGGATCGCCTGGTGGAAGCGCTGCACGCGCCGCTCTCCGGAGATGTACGTCCCTTCGCGCTCGCTATAGGCCTGCGCCGGGAACACGACATCCGCCAGCTGCGCCGTTTCGGTATCGAACAGCTCCTGCACCGCGAGGAACGGCTTCCGCTTCCCGCTCTTGACCGTAAGCGCGCCGTCGCCGAACGGGTCGGCCCCGGCGATGTAGACCGCCTCGGCTTTGTCGAACTCGGCTTGCAGGTCGTCTGCCGGGCGCAAGCCCAGCTCCCACGCCCCCTGGTCATTGGCACGCGGCCACACGCCGATCAGCCCGCTGTTCGGCTTGCCGGCATGCCCGGCCTCCGTCAGCGCGCGGGCGCAGGCGTTCGCCACCGCGGTCGAGGCCTCCAGGCCCAATCCATCGCCTCCGAAGAAGACCACCGCGTTCTCCGCCTGAAGGAAGGCCTCGCCGGCCTTGCCCTTGTGCGCCAGGTCCTGCACGGTCTTGATCTCGTCGCCGTATGCATAGCGCACGACGACCGATGCATATCTGTCCAGCTTCGTCGCGCGCGGGTTCGCCACGATGAGGTTCGCGCCGCGCTGCGCGGCCTGTTTGATGCGCAGATACCAGATGGGCGCTTCCTCATACAGGTCGGAGGCGACGACGACGATCGTGCTGCCCTTGCCGAGCCGGCCCAGGTTGCTGCCGTGGATCTCGGCCGCGGGCGATCCGACGCCGACCAGCGTCGTCAGGTCGCCGCCGCCCATCTCGCTGTACAGCACCGCTTTGCCGCCGACCTGCTCCGCCAGCGTCTTCAGGTTGAACAGGTCCTCGTTGGACAGCCTGCCCGAGCCGATCACCAGCAGGTTCGATTTCGCCCTGGCGAATGCCTCGCCGGCCTGCTGCGCGGCGGCTTCCCACGTGGACCTGGAGAGCTTGCCTTCCTTGCGGACCTGCGGGCGGTTCAGCCGTTCCGGGCTTTCCACGTAGTGGTAGCCGAAGCGGCCCTTGTCGCACAGCCAGATCTCGTTGACCTCTTCATTCTGACGCGGCATGACCCGCTTGAGGACGATCTTGCCGTCCGACATCGCCTCGCGCCGAGTGTTGAACGTGGTGTTGCACCCGACCGGGCATTGCGAGCAGATCGACGGCTGGTTCTCCAGCTCCCACGGCCGCGCCGCGAACCGGAAGTCGCGCGTGGTCAGCGCGCCGACCGGGCAGATATCGGTGGTGTTGCCGGAGAAAACGCTGTCGAAGCCCGGCTCCGAGAGCGAGACGATCTGTGTGGAGCGCCCGCGCTCGTCAAAGCCGAGCACGGGGTCGCCCGCGATCTCATCCTGGAAGCGGATGCAGCGGGCGCACTGGATGCAGCGTTCCTGGTCCAGCACGATCAGATCCCCCAAGGGGTAGTGCTTGGCAAGGTGCATCTTCTCGTCGTACAGGAAGCGGCTCTTCCCCGGCCCATAGCCCATGGTCAGGTTTTGCAGCGGGCACTCGCCGCCCTTGTCGCAGACCGGGCAGTCTAATGGGTGAGATGTCAGCAGGAATTCGACCGTGCTGTGCTGCCCGGCCCGCGCCTTCTCCGAGCTGGTCAACACCACCATGCCTTCCGAGATGGGGTTGGTGCAGGCCGTCTCCAACTTCGGCCCGAACTGGATCTTCGGCTGGCCGTTGTCGTCGAGCAGGGGCTTGCCGGTGGTGCGGTCCATCATGGGGCGGCCCACTTCCACCAGGCACATGCGGCACATGCCGACCGGCTCCATCTTCGGGTGATAGCAGAAGACCGGGATGTCGATGTTCGCCATCTTGGCGGCATCGACGATCAGCATCCCTTCGGGTGCCGTGATCTGCCTGCCGTCAATTGTCAGTGTTACCTGTTTTGCCATAAGACTCCGTGGTTGGAGAGTCGTAATTCGTAATTCGTGATTTGTAATTCGTGAGTAGTGAGGAATGACTCGTAATCCGTTCTTCGCTATTCTCTACTCATCTACTTTCTACTCATCTACTCTCCACTCATCTACCAACCTGTCTGCTTCTCTACCCAACCGCTTTGCTCTCCGCGGCCTCGCGCTCCGCGCCGGGCAGCTCTTCGGTGACTTTCGCATCGAACTCCGGCCGGAAGTGCTCGATGCCTGTCACCACGGCCATCGTGGAGAACTCGCCCAGCGGGCACAGGCACTTGTTCTGCATCTGCTTTGCTACATTCAAGAGCAGCTCCACATCGGCCTGCGTGGCGTGGTCGTGCTCGATGCGCTCGATGATGGTGGACATCCAGTACGTGCCCTCGCGGCAGGGCGTGCACTTGCCGCAGGACTCGTGTCGGAAGAAGTGAATGGTCTTGTTGATGACCCAGTCCAGCGGGACCGTGTCGTCGATGACGATCACCGAGGCCGAGCCCAGGTCCGCGCCCAGTGCCCGCACGCTGGCATAGTCCATCGGCGTATCGAGCACCTTTTCGTTGACCAGGATGATAGAAGACGAGGCGCCCGCGGCCATGATGGCCTTGACCGGCCGCCCTTCCTGCACGCCCGCGCCGTGATCGTAGATCAGCTGGCGGAAGGTCGTGCCGAACGGCAGCTCGTAGTTTCCCGGCTTGCGCACGCGCCCGGAAAGCGAAAAGACCTTCACGCCGGCGCTGTCGGGAGTGCCCATCGTCTTGTACCAGTCGGCGCCGTTCGCCAGGATCATGGGCAGGTTGGTCAGCGTTTCGACGTTGTTCACCACGGTCGGCTTCCCGTACAGTCCGTGGACCGCCGGGAACGGCGGGCGGATGCGCGGCATGCCCCGCTTGCCTTCGATGGACTCGAGCATGGCGGTCTCTTCGCCGCAGATGTAAGCGCCCGCTCCCAGGTGCGTGTAGATCCTCAACCCGTACTCGCTGCCGAACAGCTTGTCGCCCAGGAAGCCCGCCTTTTCCATCTCCCGGATCTTCTGGTTGAGCGTCTCGGCGATCGGATGGAACTCGCCGCGCAGGTACACATAGGCCGCGTTGGCTCCCGTTGCGTAGGATGCGATCGCCACCCCTTCCAGGAACTGGAAGGGATTGCTTTCCATGATCTCGCGGTCTTTGAACGTGCCCGGCTCCGACTCGTCCGCATTGGCGACCACGTAATGCGGCCAGCTCTTGTTGTCGATGAAGGACCATTTCATGCCGGTGGGGAAGCCCGCGCCGCCGCGCCCGCGCAGACCCGAGGCCTTTACCACGTCGGTCACCTCGGCGGGCTTCATCTGCGTCACGACTTTCCGGAACGCCTCGAACCCGCCGTTCTTCTGATAGACATCCAGCTTGGCGATGTCCGGTATATTGTTATGCCGCAGGAGGATGGGAGCCATCAGCTCACCTCCTGTCCCGCTTCGCGCAGCGCCTGGACCAGCTCCATTGTCCGGTCCACGGTCATGTTCTCGTGGTATTCGAGCCCGTCGGCCTTCTGGATCTGGAACATGGGCGCCTTGTCGCAGGCCGCCAGGCAGGTCACTGCTTCCAGCGTGATCAGGCCGTCCGCCGTCGTCTCGCCGACCTTGATGCCCAGGTTGGAGCACAGGGCGTTCATGAACTCGTCCGCGCCGCGCAGCGCGCATGGCAGGTCCGTGCAGACCTGCATGCGGTACTTCCCTTCCTTCTTGTCATGGTACAGCGTGTAGAAGCCGATCAGCGCGCCGACATCGGTGACGCCGATCTCCAGCATGTCGGCGATCTCCTGCATGGCCGCTTTCGTGATGTAGCCGTCGTTACGCTGCGCCAGGTAGAGCAGCGGCATCACGGCCGAACGCTTGAACTCTGCCGGATACCGCGACAGGATGTCTTTGACTTCCTCTGGATACTTCTCGGCGAGACTCATCGGTCGATATCTCCCAGCACAATGTCAACGGAGGCCAGGATGGCGATCAGGTCCGCCACCAGGTGCCCCCTGGTGATCAGCTCGATCACGGAAAGGTTGCTGAAGGAAGGCGTGCGCCAGTGGACGCGCCGCGGCTTGGCGCTTCCATCGCCCGCGATCAGCACCCCCAGCTCGCCGCGCGGCGATTCGACGGCGTTATAGACCGACACATCGGGGACCGTGTACCCTTCCGTCCACAGCTTGAAGTGGTGGATGAGCGCCTCCATGCTCAGGCCGATCTCCGAGCGCGGCGGCGGCACGTACTTGCGGTTGTCGCTGTTCACCGGGCCAAGAGGCAGTTTGTTCAGCGCCTGCTCGATGATCTTCAGCGATTCGCGCATCTCCTGGATGCGGACGAGGTAGCGGGCGAACGTATCGCCCTCCTCGCGCACCGGCACGTTGAAATCGTATTGCTCGTAGCCGATGTAGGGCCGCGCCTTGCGCAGGTCCCAGTTCACGCCCGAGGCCCGCAGCATGGGCCCCGTTACGCCGTACGAAAGCGCGTCGTCCTTGTGCAGGATGCCGATCTTGACCGTGCGGTCGATCAGCAGCGGGTTGCCGGTCAGCAGCGCTTCATATTCATCGATGCGCGGCGGGAAGTAGCTGATGAACTTGCGCACCGCCGCCTCGAACTCCACCGGCACGTCGCGCCAAAGGCCGCCCGGCCTGATATAGGTCGTCATCATGCGCTGCCCGGACACTAGCTCGAAGATATCCAGGATGCGCTCGCGCTCCCGGAAGCAGTACAGGAAGATCGACATCGCTGCCAGGTCCAGCCCGAAGGTGCCGACCCAGACCAGGTGGGATGAGATGCGCTGCAGCTCTGCCAGGATCACGCGGATGGCCTGGGCGCGCGCGGGTACATCCAGCTCGATCAGCTTCTCCAGCGCCAGGCAGTACGCCAGGTTGTTGCCCAGCGGGTTCATGTAGTCCAGCCGGTCCGACATCACTTCGGCCTTCTGGTACGTCTTGCTTTCCATGTTCTTCTCGATGCCGGTATGCAGAAAGCCGATATCGGGGATGCAGTTCACGATGATCTCGCCGTCCAGCTCCAGCAGCAGGCGCAGCACGCCGTGCGTGGACGGATGCTGCGGCCCCATGTTCAGCAGCATCGTTTCGCCGGTTACGGCTCGGTCGGAGACCAGGTGCCGGTATGGGCCGACGGGTACTTCTTCCAATTGATATTCCGGCATGATTATTCCTTCACTCTTCCATGACGAACAACCCTTGGTCGAGTAGCCAGTGCTTTGCTGGCATATCGAGACCGTGGCGATGAACTCGCCGTCTCTGCTCCGTGTCTATTCCTTCACATACGGCTTGCGCAGGTCGATCTCTTTGTAATTGAAGCTGAATTGCGGCTCCTCATAGCCCAGCGGGTAATCGCGACGCAGAGGGTGGCCGTCCCAATCGTCCGGCATGAGGATGCGGCGCATGTCCGGGTGCCCTTCGACTTCGATGCCGAACATGTCCCACAGCTCGCGCTCACGCCAGTTGGCCGTGGCAAACACGCGGCTTACCGTTGGGATCTTCGGCGCCTCGCCATCCAGCGGGATGCGCAATTGGATGACCAGGTTCTGCGTCAGCGACGTCAGGACATACACGACATGGAATCGCGGCTTGTCCTGCGGCCAGAAATCGATGGCGGTCAGGACCGAGAGCAGCGAGAACTCGTGCTCGTCCCGCAGGAAGAGCAGCGTATCGACGATCTTGTCGACGGGCACGTACAGCCGCACTTCCCCGCGGAACTCCTCCAGGGTGGCCCCTGCCTGCTGTTGTAGTACGCTGGCGATCTTCTCGAGTCTGCTGTCCATGAATACCCTTCTCAAAACGCTGGTAACTGCGGCTTCAGGCGCTATGCGTTTGCTTCATCCTTGATCTTCTCGGCCTTGACCTTCTCGAACAGCGTCACCACGCCGTGGATCAGTGCCTCGGGACGTGGCGGGCAGCCCGCCACGTACACGTCCACCGGCACCACCTCATCCACGCCCTGCACGACCGCATAGTTGTTGAACACGCCGCCGCAGGATGCGCAGTCGCCCATGGAGATCACCCACTTCGGCTCGGGCATCTGGTCATACAGGCGGCGCAGCACCGGCGCCATCTTGCGCGTCACGCGCCCCGCCACGATCATCAGGTCCGATTGCCGCGGGCTGGGCCGCATCAGCTCCATGCCGAAACGGCTCATATCATAGTCGGAGGCCTGGGCCGACATCATTTCGATCGCACAGCACGCCAGCCCAAAGAGCATCGGCCACATGGCGTTCGTGCGCGCCCAGTTCACAGCAGATTCGAGAGTAGTCGTCACCACACCCATATTGCCAAGCTTTTGCTCTACTCCCATTCCAAAGCTCCTTTCTTCCACGCGTAAAGGTAACCGATCAGGAGAATAACGATGAAAACGCCCATCTCCGCCAGGCCGAACAAGCCCAGCTTGCGGAACACGACCGCCCAGGGCAGGAAGAAGATGACTTCGATATCGAACAGGATGAACAGCACCGCGATCAGGTAGAACCGTACGGGCATTCGCCGCGTCCCCGGACCCATGGCCGGGATGCCGGATTCGTAGGCCTCTGATTTAACCTTCGTCTGTTTCTTCGGGCCCAGCAGTTCCCCCAGCCCAATTGCGATCGCGGCGATCAAGGTCGCCACCACGATCAGCATCGCAATGGCAATATACTCAAGCAGCATAGACACCTCAGAGAAAGTACGCTTGATTGCTTCGCGTTGGCGATTTCAAAGCGCTCGTTCTGTATAACACGCCGCAGGGGCCTTGCGCGACTACTCCTTCCCAGCCGCAGCGGGACGCGCAAGACTGCGTGTCAAACTTCAGTTACGCTTGGGTTGTGCAAACTTACACACCAGCAGGTTAGTATATCACAGAGAATATGCCGGGCATAGTGAAGTGCAACATTTCACAATTTGTTGGGTGAAACAACCCAATCAGATTCGCCTGTGATCTGTGCCTTTTTCGCTTCCCTGTTGCGCGAGATCTGGTGCTTGCGCTGAATACGCCGGGACCTAAGGTCTGCGTGGATCCGAGACGCTCTTGCCTGTCGCGGGTTCCCGCTCGGCGCTCTGATATTTCCTAACCAGGAACTGCAAGTTCGCGTAGAAGAAGCGCGGCAGGCTCCAGTTGGCGTATTCCTTCGGCATCCGCGTGGACGCGACCTCGTCCGGAGCGGTCTTTCCGTCTGCCACCAGCCCGCGGGCAATCTGCTGCGACTGCTCCACGTACTCGATCAGTTGGAACACGTCTTCCACAGTGCCGACCGGGCCGTGACCGGGAACGAAGCGGCTGGATGTCGGGATGCCGGCAGAGCCGTCTGCGACCGAGCGTAGGATGTCCAGCAGCCGGTCGGCGTTGCCGTCCGCGATATACGGGTGGAATCCGATGAAGAGCAGGTCGCTCATGAAGACGAGTCCGTCATCGGGAAGGTGCACGACCGAGTCGCTGCCGGTATGACCGCCCATGAACTCGATCATTTCGACCCGCCGCCGGCTGCCGTGCAGGGCCATGCCCTTCTCGAACACAACGTTTGGCAGAGTTACCTGCAAGCGGGGCAGATCGCGCGCCAGGCCGCTGAAATACCCGATCATCAGCTCCAGCGCGGCGGGCTGCTGCTCTCCATGGGCCTTTGCCGCGGCCCTCTGCGCCAGCAATTCATTCAGTCGCTCATCGGTGATGGCCTGGTAGTCTGTAAATTCCTCATGCCCCGCCGTCTGGATGAGAGCGCGTGTTTCCACGGTGCTGATAATATCGGCGCCGGGCAGGAAGGCCTGGTTGCCCCAGATATGGTCATTATGATAGTGGGTGTTGAACACCCAGCGGGGGACCCGCCCGGTCAGCTTCCCGGCGTCGGCTCGGAGATCCTCCGCCGCGCTGGGAGTAAGGGTCGTATCAATGACAAGGGTCGCGTCGCCCAGGTCCACTAGCCCGGCATTCCCTACCGCCGCGCCGCCCGCCTGTGCGATCACGGCATAGATGCCGTCACCGGCCCGGTCGATCATGTAGTGCTGTGAAGTAGTCTCCATGGTGGTTTCCTATAAGGCCTGCTCTCGCTCTGTCTTAATTCCTAGATGCCCTCAGTGTTTGTTTCCGGGTACCTGATAAAGCGTGATCTGCAATCCGTCGGGGTCTTGCAGCCTGACGTTCCGGTCGCCCCATGGCGTAACCACCGGATCGTGGACCAGAATCGCTCCGTTCGCCAGCAGACTCCGCATTGCAGCGTCCAGGTCCGGTACCCGGATGGCGAAGCGGATCGCACCGCTGATGCGTTGCTCTGCCTCTATATGATCGACGTTCTGCGCCTGCGCCTCGTCGAAGATCTCCAGTGTCGCCCGGCCCATTTCGAGCAGCAGCCCGTTTCCGCCGCCATTGTGAAAGACCGCGGCTGGCTCGATGCCAAGTCCGATGCAATAGAACTTCACCAGCCGCTCGTAATCGCTGGTCGTCACCGCCACGCGCAGCTCAAGAACGGGAGAGTGCGGGTTCGGGCTCGTCATTGACTTTGATCCTTTCTGTCTTAGGTACGGGCACGGCGAAACGGTCAGTTGCCCTGGCGATTGATTACACCGCCGTGCCCCTGCCTTGGCGCAACCCCTGATATAAGAAGCCGCCGAACCCGGCGGCTTTACCTCTCCCTTCGACGTTCGAACGTTTCAACTGTGCAACCCACCTCAGACCTCCGACGTTTCAACGTTCAAACGTTTGAACGTTGAAACGTCGGCTAACCGAGGTAGTCCTTGAGCGTCCTGCTTCTGGCCGGATGCCGGAGCTTTCGCAGCGCCTTGGCTTCGATCTGCCGGATGCGCTCACGCGTCACGTTGAAGTAACGGCTTACTTCCTCCAGCGTGTGGTCCTTGCCGTCCATCAGTCCGAAGCGCAATTCCAGCACCTGCCGCTCGCGGTCGAGCAGCCCGTCCAGCGCGTGCTGGATCTGCTCGCGCAGCATCTGGCGCGCGGCGGCATCGATGGGCGAGGGCGCGTCCTCGTCCTCGATGAAGTCGCCGAGCTGGCTCGAGTCCTCGTCGCCCACCGGCCCTTCCAGCGAGACAGGCTCTTCCGCCGACCGCAGCACGCGGTCCACCTTCTGCGTGGCCGATTCCAGTCTTCGCTGCACCGCCGAATCGAGCGGCAGCTCTTCGGCCTGCGCCCGGAGCACCGCTTGCACATCGGAGGCTGGCAGGTAGCCAACTTCCAGGGCCAGCTCCCGATTCGTCGGCTCGTGACCGAGCGACTGGGTCAGCTCGCGCTGCGCCCGCAGGATGCGCGAGATCGATTCGAACAGGTGCACGGGGATGCGAATGGTGCGCGCCTGCTCGGCGATCGACCGGTTGATGGACTGCCGGATCCACCATGTTGCGTAGGTGCTGAACTTGAAGCCGCGCCGCGGGTCGAATTTTCCGACCGCCCGCAGCAACCCCAGGTTGCCTTCCTGGATGAGGTCCAGCAGCGAGATGCCTCGTCCCAGGTAACGCTTCGCCACGCTGACGACCAGCCGCAGGTTGGCACGGATGAGCGCCGTGTGCGCTTCCTCCGCGCGCAGTTCCGCGGCATCCAGCTCCCGCGCCAGCGACTTTTCCCTGGGCAGGTTGCGGTACATCGTCCGCTGGACAGGCAGCGCATGGCATGTGCTGATGTGGTGGGAGAGCCAACGGGCATAGTCGGAGGGCAGCAAGTACAGGCACAGGAACACGGTGTACGCCTTGCGCACCATGCTGTCCCACAGTGTGTCGTGCCCCCACAGATCGCTCGACAAGTATTCCCGGAGATAGGAGCGCGGGGAGATTTCCCAGCCCTCGTGCAGCGACTGCGCCTCTGCCAGGGCCATGCACAGGTCGGGCAACTCCTTGTTGAGCCGCCGGGCATCTTCGGTGAACCGCTGCCACGAAGTGCTGAGCTCGGAGATCAGACTGTGGTAGATGCCTGTAGCCGGTGAAACGCCCTTCCGCACAGGGCGCTGCTGGAATGTGGCGACCTGGCGCTTCGCCTCGATCAGCGTTGCCAGCCGGAACTCGCTGTCCGAATCCAGCAGCCGGACTTCGCCGATCTCGCGCAGGTATAGCCGCACCGGGTCTTCTGCCAGCTCGGCTGCGATCTCCGGCCGGCCCACGTCGAGCACTTCATCGTCGAGCAGGTCCTCCTCCGGCTGGACCAGGTCGGCCTCTGCCAGCGACTCCGACATGTCGGAGGCCTCGGGCAACGGCGGCTCTTCGGTCTCCTCGAGCAAGAGTACATCTTCAGCCTGCTCGTCGATATCCGGTCCCTCCGGCAGTTCAGCCACTTGTGAAGGAGGCATTTCCGCCGCAGGCAAGGCCGCCGCTTCAGGTATCGGGGCGCGCCCTGCGCGTGTCGCGCGTGCCAGCTTCTTCAGCTCGCCGGTGGGCTTTGTTTTCGTGCGCCGGCGCGAATTGGAACCCGTCTTGGCGGGGGCGGTGGAGCGAGCTCGCTGCGCTTTCCTGTTGGAAGTCATGGTCTCAAGGACGGGTGATCGGTTATGGGTTACTGCCAGTCTGCCTGGATCCTCGGAACTCGACTCGCGGTTCGGCCTTCTTCATTCCAGCTTCTTCTTATCCATCTTGCGGACGGCCTGGTCCAGCCGCAGCTTGGCCGCGACATGCTGAGTTGCCAGACTGCTGTAGGAGGACGCCTTCAGGTCGCCGGCCTCCTGCGCTTCGCGCTGCAATGTGCTGAGCTGCTCGACATTCTCGCCTTCGACGATCCCGCGGACCTGGATGACCCGGCGCGTCAGGTCCTCCAGCACCTTGCTCTCCAGCGATGGAAGCTTTTCCGTCATGGTGTCCAGTTCGAGCGAAAGTGGTTTGAGCGACTCGGGCATGGCGTTCACCACGAAGTCATGGTGTTCCGTCTGGTCCTGCTCCACCGCTTCTTTGATGAGACCAAACAGCATCTGCAAGTCAGTATACTCGAAGTCCTGGGCCGTCAAGGGGGGCAGGCCATATTGTTGCAAGGATCGGTCCAGCCGGAATAGGAGCTCCGGTTTGCGGTAGAGCACGCCGACCACGAAACTGGCAGCCTTGCGGGAGGATGATACTGCGACGACTGTCGTAGGCAGCGCGGCCTCAATGGGGCGCGCCGCCGGTGCGCGTCTCCCGCCGCGCGGCCGCGCGGCGCTCACCGCAGGCGGGTTCAGCCGGCCTTCGTACACACCCAGCCGGCGCGCCAGTTGCTGGCGGTAATTCTCGCGCTCCACGTCGCTTGGCAGGTCTTCGATCAGCGGGAGCACTTGCGCGGCGATGCGGTTCTTGACCTTGATGTCCTGTAGGTCCTGTCCGATCACCAGCGTCTCCATGACGTGCGTCATGATGGGCTTGGCATCTTCGATCAGCCGCTTCCACTCCGATGGGTCGCGCGCCGCGATCTCGTCCGGGTCCAGGCCGTCGGGCATGGAGGCCACCCGCAGGTCGGTCTGCAGGCGCGCTTCGCTTTGCATGAGGCCGCGCGCCGGGAAGCTGACCCCGCCGCCGCGATCCATGGCGTCGCGGGCCGCCTCGAGCCCGCGCAGCACGGCCTTCTGACCGGCGGAGTCCGGGTCCAGAGCCAGCACGATGCGGCGCGTGAAGCGCTTGAGCAACCGCAGTTGGTCCTCGGTCAGGGCCGTGCCCATGGGCGACACTACATTCTCAAACCCTGCCTGGTGCAGGGCGATCACATCCAGGTAGCCCTCCACGATCACGGCCTGGTCGGCGGCCCGGATGGCCTTGCGCGCCCTGTCCAGCCCGTACAGCAGGCGGCCCTTCGTGAAGACCGGCGTCTCAGGGGAATTGAGGAACTTCGGCACATCGTTCGGGTCGACGATGCGCGCGCCGAAGCCCGCCATGCGGCCATTTTCGTCCCGGATGGGGAACATGATGCGGTGGCGGAAGCGATCGTAGACGCGCGCTTCACCCCTGGTCAGCTCATGGTCTAGCTCGCGCTCCGTCGCCAGGCCTGCTTCGACGAGGTTGCTCGCGCTGAAACCGCGTGTGCTGAAGTGCTTCAGCATCGCATCCCAGCTGTCTGGCGCGTATCCCAGGCCGAAGGTCTCCATGGTGGCGTCCGTCAGCTTGCGCTTGTCGCGCAGGTAGGACAGCACCGCAGCATTGCTGCGCAAATGCGCGGCGTAGAAGATCAGCGCGTCCTCCAGCAGTTTGCGCAGCAGTTCATAGGCTTCCTTCTGTTCCGGTCGTTCCTGCCGCAGCGCGGGTAGCTCCACGCCGGCGCGCTCCGCCAGGCGCGTGAGCGCCTCGCGGAAGTCGATGCCTTCCTTCTTCATGACGAATTTGAAGACGTCGCCGCCCTCGTTGCATTCCCCGAAGCAGCGCCACGTGCCGCTCTCGGGCCAGACCACGAAAGCGGGCGTGTTCTTGTTCGCGTGGAACGGGCAGAAGCCGGTGTAGTTGCGCCCCGCCTTCCGCAGTTTCACGCCGCTGTTCTGGATCAGGTCGACGATATCGATGCGGGATTTGACTTCATCGATGGTGGACATGCGATAAGCGGACGCTTGGTCGTGGGATGGTCTAACAGCCTGGATGGGAGCCTTGTCGATTGGTGGGCGAACCCGATAACCTCTAAATGGATGCGTGCCTGGAGATGAATACCTGGAGCGCGCGTGCAACCCCGCGTGGGATAAAGCACCGGAATTATACTTCCCCAAGATTAATGCAGAGTCCCGGTCGCCGGCCTCGCGCACTCCCGGCACGGTCCGGCTGTTCGTTAACTGGCCCACATCGGCCTGCTGAGGAGGTATGGCATGTTTCATCATCCCATTAACCAGGTCTCGATCCCGAGGCTCACGTCTGCCTCGACCATTGTGTTTGCGCTGATCCTCGTCAACCTGATCTTCAACATCCTGGCCAATGCCAGCTTTCGCATCTCGGCTCACAGCCTCACCTGGCGCGGCCTGCTTGCCTGGCAGGTGGTTGGCAACCTGGCGGGCTTTGCCACGGTCATCACGCTCACCTGGCTCCTACGGTACATGCCGCTGAGCGTTGCGTTCCCGCTGACGACCGGGCTGACCTTATTGGGGGTGCAGCTTGTCGCTGCCAGTTGGATCTTCCGCGAGCCGATCTCCGGGCACCAGTGGCTCGGCACGTTGGCACTCCTATTGGGGATCTGGCTGATCCGGCGCTGATGGACCTCGCCCGGTCGATCATCCACCGCTTCGATGCCTGGCTGAGCCGCGTAGAACATGTGGAATCCTTCGCGGAGGAGCCGTTTATCCTCCTGCGCCTGCAGCGCTCGGCCGCGGCTCGCGACATCCGCCTCCCCGGCCGGACGATCCGCGCCGGCTCGCCTGTGGTGGTCCTGCACTTCTGGAATGAGCGCATTCCACCGATTGGCTCTCAAGGACCCGACATGGAATGGGCGATCCAGTTCCAACGGCGACTCATCCAATCGCTAAAGGGCGCGGCTCGCTTTGTCCAGCAGGCGGCTGTATTCCAGGATGCGGAGGCGGTCGGCGGCGTCATCGTGCAGATTCACCTGGTAGGCCAAGATGGAGGCCGCTTGCTGGTTGAGCGCTTGGGCTTCACGGTCGTCCCGTATCACCGGCCCGCCGGAGCCTTCGGTGAGTTCTGGGAGAACTTCTATACGTGGCTGTTGATATGGACTTACAATCGGGCCAGCCTGCATTCTCACTCGCTCCTCAGCCTGCAACGTAATGAATTCTGGATGACGAAAGATTCGTTTCTGGAACGCTTCGCCTCATCGTAAGTGATCATTGCCTGGCTGCCCATCGCTGTCTTGTCATTCCTCCCGATCATCCGGAGTTGTACGCTCCACGGCAATCAAAATCCGAACGCTGCCACATTCCTGCGCGTCACCAGCACGGCTCCCTCCGATACGCCGGTCCCATAAATGTAAGACGGCCCTCTGGAGGTCGTCTTACGCTGATCCTAGCCCGGCCTGCTGACCCTGGCAGCGATCTGATTCAGAATCCTCAGCAGGCTATTCCAGAGTGCCTGCAACTCGGCGGAGATCTGCGGTCCCGCCGGTACGGCATTCGGCTGTGTGTTTGGCGTGGGCTGCGGTCTGGGCGCTGACCGCAGCAGCCGGCTCAGTTCCCGGTTAAGCGGCTGGACGCTGGCGACCCCAGGTACAGCCGAGGCGCTCTCTTTGCTTGTCGTCCGGTCCCACCAGCGCGCCACGTCCCGGTGCGCCGCCGGGTTGAACCCAAGCCACAGCCCAATTGCCAGGCCGACGAGTAGAAAAACGATCCAATATCTGCCCATGCTTCCTACTTTCAGGGAATAGGCACGGTGAGCGGCCCGTTACGGGTTTCCTATCGGGCGTAAACGTCGCCTGGATTGTGCTGTTATCGTCCGCGTGGTCTGCCAAGCAGAAAAGAAATCCCCGCCAGGATTGCAGCGCGCCGTTACGGCTGCCTGGAAGGTGTCGGTTCCCCGGGCGGATTGCCCGAGGCTCTGCGGGATTGGGCGTAAGATACCATGCGGTCCAGCCGGGGTACATGGATGCCGGCCTGTGAAAACCTGGCCTGATGTGCCATCAACATGCCCAGGATCTGGCCGCTGTTGCTGGTATTGGTCTCTGAATCCAGCCGGTCGAGGACGTCGACGTATGCGGCGACTCCTTCTGATTCGGCATTCGCCTGCCAGGCCATCTGGACGACCGCGCTGCCGTTGGAATTGTTGCCGCTTGCAATAGTGAGCAGCTCGGCGGCGTGGCGGTCTGCCAGCGTCAGATCCGCCTTGATCGGATCGGCGGCCGCTGCCCGCCAGGCAAATTCGGTTGATAGTTTCAGCCCGTACAGTATCTGCCCCGGCAGCGCAGCCTGCGCCAGTGCGCTCACGGCGATCAGCAGCGCGAAGAATGTCGCGATCAGGACGACCCTCACGCGGGGGAGCATTGCCGCCTTGCCCGTCCGCGGATGGCTCTGTATATGGCTGGCAAGCCGGGCACGGGCACGGTCCCGCATGGCACCCGTGGGCCGCAGCGCCTTTCCCTGTTGGAAACGCATGGCCGTCTCCAGCAAAGGCCGCAGCTCCGCCGCATACTCAGGATACTCGGCGAGGCATCGTGCAAGGCTCCATCTTCCCGCGGTCAGCTGTTGGAGGCATTTGTCGAGAGCCAGCTGGAGATCATCCATGGCTGCGTTCTTCACTTTCAGTTGTTGTCCGACGTTTATCATTTCTCATCACTCTTCCCAGGGCTCGCAAGGCCCGCATCCAGCCCGCGCCCTCATGCCGATCAGAGCAGCGGCCCGCGCCGTATCCTGCTCTTCCTTATCCAATCCCATCCACTGGATGCCTTGTGTGTCCTCCCCCGCGGGTGGAGCTTGATTGATTCCTGCTGATTATCGGAAAGAACTGCTAGGTGTTACGGGTTATCCAGAATTGTCCTGGGTGGAAACCCTACCTTGGGCAACGGAATCCCGATATTGCCCGCGCAAAAAAACGAAGAAAAAACCGGAATTTTCGTGATTATCCAGCCAAGTATGGGTCTAAGGCGAAGGTTAGAAACCTTCCAGCTTTGAAAAGTCAGCTACTCCGTGTGGCAGCGCAGCGATCCTTTGCAGCAATGCCAGCCGGTTCTCGCGGACCGCCTGCTCCTCGGCCATGACGAGGACCTTATCGAAGAAGGCGTTGACCGCCGGAATCGCCGGGACAAAGGCATTCAGGACGTCATCTACGCTCGGCTTCCCCTGACTCTTGTCGGCTGCCTCTTCTGCTCTCTGTACGGCCGCGTAAAGCTGCTCCTCTTCCTTCTCGCGGAACAGCCGCTCGTTTACCTGAAAGATTCGCTTTTGGTCGCGGGTGATGCGCACGCAGCGCGCAAAGGCGGGCAGGATCGCTGACCAGTCCTTTCGCTCCACCCAACCTTGGAGTTGTGTGACGGCGCGCGCCGCGCCCGCCGGATCGTCCGACTGGGCTGCCAGGATCGCATCGACCACGTCGTACTTCCGCCCCTGCTCCTTGAGCGCCACGCTCAATCGTCCGGCGATGAAATCCAGCACTTGCGCCTGCACGTCGTTTCCCGCCTGGATCGGTTGCAACTCGGCAGCGCGGCGGATCGCCTCCGCCAGGTTGAACCGGCGGTTGTGCTCGATCAGCGGCTGCACCACGCCGATGGCAGAGCGCCGCAGGCCGAACGGGTCTTTCGTTCCCGTCGGGGCCAATCCGGCGGCGAACAAGCCCGCGAGCGAAACCAGCCGGTCCGCGAGAGCGAGTGCCGTGCCCGCCTCGCTGGACGGCACGGGAAGATATTGCTCGCCGATGGCCTGCGCGACTGCCGGGGCTTCCCCGCAGCGCAGCGCGTACTCGCGGCCGATGATGCCCTGGAGCGACGTCATCTCGGTGACCATCTTGGTCACGAGGTCCGCCTTGGCCAGGTACGTAGCCCGTTGCGCGCTGGCGCGTTGCTCCGTCGTCAGCTCCAGCATGTTGGCGATGAACTCCACCAGGGCGAGCATGCGGTCCGACTTGTCCAGCATGGTGCCGAGCTTCGCGTGGAACATCAGCCCGGCAAGCTCCGGTCGATACGCTTCCAGCGGACGCTTCAGGTCTTCCCGCACGAAGAAGTCCGCGTCGGCAAAGCGCGCGCCCAGGACGTGTTCGTTGCCCTGCTGTACCAGATCCAGGTGCTGCTCATCCCCGTTGCGTATCGCAATGAAGTTCGGCAGTAGCTTCGAATCTCCTCCTCCTTTTTTTGGGGGGGTAGGGGTGAGGGCGACGACCGGGAAATACCTCTGGTGCTTCTTCATCGTCGAGATCAGCACATCGCGCGGCAGGCTGAGGAACTCAGTGTTGAAATTGCCGAGCACCGCGGTCGGTTTCTCGACCAGGTTCGTTACTTCCGCCAGCAGAGCTTCTTCCAAAATGGCCTGCCCGCCAATCTTCGCGGCGCCCGCCCGAACCTCTTGCGCGATTGCATCCCTGCGCGCCTGCAGGTCGAGGAGAATGCCCGCCTCACGGACGCTCTCCAGATAGTGCTCTGCCGACTTGATCTGGATCTCCGGCGAGCCATACGGCCGCAGCCCGCGCGTTACGTTACTCGATACCACGCCAGCATATTCGAACGGGATCACCTTGTCCGCGAACATGCATACGAGCCAGCGGATGGGCCGGGAGAACGCCGCGCCTGATTCGTTCCAGCGCATCGTCTTCTCGAACTTCAGCCCACGGATGAACTCGGGCAGGAGGCGCGCGAGCAGGCTCGTTACCGTCGCACCGTCCGTCCGCTTCTGCGCGACGACGTAGCGGCCGCCATCCCGTTCCTGCACCAGCCGCTCGCGGCTCAGCGAATTAGGATCGAGCGGCAGCCCGTTCTTTTTGGCCCAGCCCATCAGCGCCTGTGTCGGCTTGCCCTGCTTGTCGAACGCGGCTGATTCAGGAGGCCCCTTGACCTCGGCCTCCGAAGCCTCCCCCCGCGGCTCCAGCCCCTCGACGTACACCACCAGCCGCCTCGGCGTGCCGAAGAAGCGCACACTACTGTATTTCAGAGCATTGGCTTTGAGCACGGCGGACTCGAACGAGTCAGAGAGATAGGCGATGCCGGTGTCGACATCCGAGGCGGGCAGCTCCTCCGTCCCGATCTCCAGCACGAACGCCGCGGCCGAGGCCGGCGACTCAGGCAGCGGTTGCGCTGCCGCTTCCGATTTCTTGTGTTCCTTCAGCAGCGGGTACCCCAGCTCCTTGCGCTGCTGCAGGTAGGTGAGCGCCACGCGCCGCGCCAGGTCGCGCATCTGCCCGAAGAAAGCCTGCCGTTCGGCGGTGCTGACCGCGCCGCGGGTATCCAGCGTGTTGAAGGCATGCGAGCACTTGAGGACATAATCATGAGCGGGCAGCACGAGGCCGCCGGCAAGGCAGGCCTCCGCCTCCGCGCGGTACAGGTCATACATTTGCCGCACGCGTGCCACGTCGGCGATCTCGAAGTAGTACTTGCTGTGCTCGTATTCCTCCGTCTTGCGAATATCGCCGTACTTCACCCCCGCGCCCCACGGCTCGTCCCAGATGGCCTGGGCATTGTTCAGGGCGATCAGGATGCGCTCCAGCCCGTAGGTGATCTCCACCGCCACCGGGTCGAGCGCCACGCCGCCCACCTGCTGGAAGTACGTGAACTGCGTGATCTCCTGCCCGTCCAGCCAGACCTCCCAGCCCAGCCCCCATGCCGAGATGGCAGGCTGCTCCCAGTTATCTTCCACGAAGCGGATATCGTGATGGCGCGGGTCGATGCCGATGGCCTTGAGCGAGTCAAGGTACAGCTCCTGCGGGTTGCCCGGATCCGGCTTGAGGATCACCTGGTACTGGGTGTGCAATTGGAAGCGGTTCGGGTTCTCGCCGTAGCGCCCGTCGTCAGGCCGCACCGACGGCTCGACATACGCGACATTCCACGGCTCCGGGCCGAGCACGCGCAGGAACGTGGCCGGGTTCATGGTCCCCGCGCCGACCTGCGTGTAATAAGGCTGCGCGATCAGGCAGCCATGCGCTGCCCAGAATTCCTGTAGCTTGAGGATGATGTCTTGAAAGGATGATTTCGTCATGGGGGATTCGTTGTCCGTGATCCGTGATTAGTGCTTCGCATTCCGTCTCTCTGAGCGCGGGAGGGATTATACCGCCCCGTGCCTGTGTTGCCTTCGCAGGAAAATATAGCGGAGTTGTGACTCCCGAGAGAAAAGTCACTATCCTTAGTTGGATGGCCAGGTGTCCAGCGCACGTTTCGTGCTCCGTCCTCGTTAACAACTCAAGGTCGGCTCCTGTCTCCATTGAGGAATCCATCGCAGCCCACGGACAGGAGCCGATTTTGAGTTCATCGCCAGCCAGCGACCGGGAATACAGGCGGCGGTGCAAGCCCGGAGGACGTCATGCGACCAGACCATGACCACATAGAAGAGCTGAAGCTGGCAGGCGCGGTCAGCGCGCTACTCAACGGGCAAGGAGTGAGCCGCCGGGCGCTGAATGCGGCCTCGCTCTTGAGCTTGACGCGGGGTCACCGGTCGGTATAATGCTCTCTCAATGCCGGCGGCCTGCGCACCATCGACCGGGTGGCACGGCTTATCGGTATCTTCCATCATTACCGTTGCGGAGAGAGGCATCCATGACTGACTTTTATCTGTGGCCCGGCTTTCTCGGCACGCGGGCGACCTTTGGCCCCGACATCGCCCTCGTCCTTGTCCTTATTTCCTCGGCCATGCTGACGGTGGGCTGGCAATTGGCGGTGCATCAGCACTATGACATCCACCGCTGGGTGCAGACCTCGGCTGCAAGCATCAACGCCATCGCCGTGCTTGCGATCATGGTCGGCTCGTTCCTGGGCTTCGTCCTTCCCGATATTCCGGCGCAGATCGGCCAGCCCGTTACGTTCATCACGACCGTTCACGCCGTGATCGGGACGATCGCCTTCCTGCTGGGGGTCTTCGTCGTTCTGCGTGCCAATAAGCTCGTGCCGAAGGCGTGGCGGTTCAAGAACTACAAGCTCTTCATGCGCACGTCCTATGCGCTTTACATGCTGACCACATTGATCGGCATCGGCGTGTATCTGGTCACGTACCTGTGGACGGTGTGATGCAGGGCTCTGCCCGCTGCTTCACAGCATCCTCGCCAAATGCCCCTTTGCATCGTCGGACTGCCAAAGCTGCATAAGACCTTCCATGCAAGCACCCATCACCGGTAATGGGCATTTGGGGATGGCTGGGGTAGGGCCTCGCCGACTCTCGCCTCTCGTTTCCCGGTTCACGACTCACGATTGACGTCTCCTGCCAACGCATGGCCCGTATCGCTGAGACTCCTGCTGTTGCCCAACCCTCACCGCCCGTAGCTGCCAGGCGCCCCATCGTCCACTGGGCGGATCTCATCCGGGTACTGGCCATCTACCTGGTGGTGGTCATCCACGTGTCGGGGCAATTGACCAACGTGTGGGGCAAGGTCTCGCAGGCGCAGTGGATCATGGCCGATATCTTGGGCGGCATTGCGCGCGTCGGCGTGCCATTGTTCTTCATGTTGAGCGGCTTCCTGCTGCTGCCGCGTACGGAAAGCCTTCGGGATTTCTACGGCAAGCGCATGCTCCGCATCGTGATCCCGTTCGTGTTCTGGTCGATGTTTTACATTACATTGGATTGCATCGGAAAGCCGGGCGTGTGCACCTGGAACTATCTGCAGCCCTACGTCCTGCTGCAGCGCAGCTATTTCCACCTGTGGTTCCTGTACTCGATGATCGCCATCTACTTTGTTCTCCCCGTGCTGCGCCTGATGGTCCGGCCCGGCGTTGATAGGAAGGTCTTCTGGTATCTGATCGTGCTGTGGCTTATCTTCCAGCCCATCCGGACTCTGATGGATCACTTTCTGCACTTCAGCATCAACATCAATTCGCAGCTGGCTACCGGCTTTCTCCCGTACTTCATCCTGGGCTACCTGCTCGGCGATCTGGTGCTGACCCACGCCCGCCTGCTCGCGGCTGGTATTGTCTTTGTGGTCGGCGCGCTGATTACCATTGTGGGGACGTACCTCCTGACACGGCAGTCCGGCAGCTTCAATGGCTATTTCTACGACTACATTACGCTCGGGCCCATCGCAGCTACCGGCGCGGCATTCCTGCTCCTGCGAGCCGTCTCAGATGTCGGCGTGTTCGCGACCGACCGCTTCCGGTCCTTCATGCGCTACGTGGCGGGCGGCGTCTTCGGCGTCTATCTGATCCATGTCCTCATCATCTGGGGGCTGGACAGCTTGCATATCAATTCGTTCATGGGCTTTGCGCTGTGGAGCGTGCTGCTGACCGCGACGCTGGTATTCGCCATCTCCTTCGTGATCGTCCGGCTGCTCCAGAGGCTTCCCCTGATGAACTACATTCTTCCCGGCTGATGGTCGGTGCCAGAATGATCCACCGGCTTAATCCACCACGGCGTCATAGTCCGGGTGCCTGCGCAACTGGCGCAGAGGCTGCAAGGGGTCCTGTCCCTGCCGGAGCGCCAGACCGTGCAGCACGATGCTGAATTGCGAGATGCCGAACCAGATCAGAAATACCGTCAGGATGACCGCCGCCTCGTTGAACCAGCGCGGCAGCGAGGCGATCAGGTCCCGCACCTGCGCATGCCAGACAACGACCTGCTTGTCATACTGCGTGACCGTATCGAGCAGGTTCTGGATCTTGGTCTTCGTGTCGCTCAGGTTGCCGCCCAGCAGGTAAGAGGTATCGCCTACGGCCGTAGAGACCTTTTGTGCGAGCTGCTGTATGTTTGCCACTTCGTCGTCCAGCGAGTCCACGCCGGAGATCAGGTCTGCCAGGAATTGGTCGCCCGGAAGCTTCAGATTCAGGAACGGCAGGGAGTTCAGGTTGCTCAGGCTGTCGCGCAGGTTCTGCAGCGTCGAACGCAGTTGGTCGATCTTCTCCCGCGTGGTCTTCAGTCCGGGAATGAGCTTGTCGTTCAACGTGCCGTTGAGCTGCTCGCTCAAGGACTTGGCCGTTGACATCTGGTCCTGCATGGCCGAGAGGCTTTTGTCTGCCGCCTCCACGACGCGCAGCGTAAGCTGGAGCTGTTGCTGCCCGTTGTCCAGCGCGGTCTTGGCCTGCACCAGCATTGTATCGACTTCCTCGAGCCGCGCGACGGTCCGGTCGATCAACGGTTGCCGGTAGATCCAGATGGCGAGGATACCGATGGCGCTGAGGAGCAGGAAAAGGGAGCCGAGGACGATCAAAACCCACGAGATGATCCGGCGAGACATAAGGCCTCCGCTTTCAGAACCCGGTATCTCGTCCGTGAGATCGAGACCCGGGACCCAGGGCATTCGTGTTTCCCCAGGGGATGCTGTACCCCCGGAAACGTTTTACCATATAAAACGGCTGGCGGGAGGATGATTTACTACGGCTGATATTCCAGCGAATCAATATAGGAAGAGAGTCATTCTAAACGAAGTGATGCAAGAGCAAATGCCATTCGCTTGTGATGTGCTCATCATCGGCGGCGGGCCCAGTGGCCTCTCGACTGCCCTGCACCTTGCGAAGCACGCCCCGGCGCTGGCGAGGCGCACGCTCGTCCTGGAGAAGGCGCATTACCCTCGTCAGAAGCTGTGCGCGGGCGGCCTCGTGACCGACGCGGAGGTCATTCTCCGGCGGCTCGGGCTTGACGTCGGAGAGGTCCCTCACGTGGACGCCTCCGCCGCGCACCTGGACTTCGCCGGGAAAGGCCTCACCGTTGCATGGCCTCGGGGCCACACGCTGCGTATCATCCGGCGCGACCAGTTCGATGGCTGGCTGGCGCAGAAAGCACGCGCGGCTGGCATCGAGATACGGGAGGGCGTCACCGTCCGGCAGGTAACCTCCCGTCCGGATGCCGTGGTTATCGAAACGGACGCAGGCGAATTCCGCGCTCAAGTAGTCGTGGGTGCGGACGGCTCCAACGGGGTCACGCGGCGCTGCGTTCTTCCGGATATTCCCGTTCACACCGCGCGCGTGCTGGAGATTATCACGCCTCAGGTCGATGAGGGGAGCGAGCACAAACCCGGTGAGGCCTATTTTGATTTCTTCCCCGTGCCGCTGGGCATCGCCGGTTACACGTGGGATTTCCCGACACAGGTGCACGGCCAGGCCTGCCGCTGCTGGGGCATCTACGATACCAACCTGCTCGCGGGCCTCCCGCGCCCGCCGCTGAAGGAGCCGCTTGCCCGGGAGATGCACAGGCACGGCTACAGCCTGCACGAGCACGAGATACAGGGATATCCCATCCGCTGGTTCAGCCCCTTCAACCGTTTCTCTGCCCCGCGGGTGATCCTGGTGGGGGATGCGGCCGGCGCAGATGGTATTTTCGGCGAGGGCATCAGCATTGCGCTCGGCTACGGAAACCTGGCGGCACGGGCGGTGCGGCAGGCATTTCGCACCGGCGATCTCTCATTCCATGATTATCGCAGGCAGGTCCTTCTCAGCCCGCTCGGCCAGGCGCTGACGTTCCGCACCGCCGTCACCAATACCCTGTATCAAATGCATTGGGCCTGGTTCCAAAAGCTCTTCTGGAGGATGCTGAAGCCCTTCATCGCCGCAGGCGCATTCCTCTTTGTGCTCAACTGGGCGAAGAGAATGCGCGAGTGATCTGTTTGCTTCCTTCTGGCGTCGTCTTAGCCTTCCCCCGAATCTCGATTCTCGTCCCTACGTCCGTATCTTCTTTAAGAATCCCGGCGTGTTCAGCTCGCGCTCCAGCAGGAAGGTGAAATAACCCTGCATCAGCGCTTCAGCCTCCGCGCGCACCTCCGGGCTGGGCTGGGCGCGCGCCGCATCCGCGTACTTCGAGCGTTGGAAATGCCGCAAATACTTGAGCGTATCGACCGAGATCGGCTTGAGGCGCGGGATGCCGCGGCCGCAGCTCGGGCAGATCACGCCCCCGGCGGAGAACGAGAAATACTGGTCTTCGGGCAGGATCTCGCGCCGGCAATTTGCGCACTCGAAGAGCTGCGGGCGGAATCCGAGGTAGTCCAGCAGGCGCATCTCGTAATACCGGATGGCGACCCACGGGTCCGCGCCGGACGAGAGGCGCGCCAGCGTCTCGGTCAGCAGTCGGAAGATCGACGAGTTCTCGCTGCCATCCTCATAGGTGAAGCGGTCCAGCAGCTCCATCACGTAGGAGGCCTGGCTGGTCAGCACCAGGTTTTCGCGCAAGGGCAGGTAGGCATCCACCGTATCGGCCTGCGTGACCAGCGGGATGTCGCGGCCCTTGGCGAGCTGCAGCTTCACGTGCGTGAATGGCTCCAGGTGCCCGGCCTTGCGCGACGTGAGCTTGCGCGCTCCCTTAACGAGGGCGCGCGTCTTGCCGAGCTGGGCTGTATAAAGCGTCAGCATCCGGTCCGCCTCGCCGTAGTCGTTGTGGCGCAGAATTACTGCTTCGACACGAAATGAATGGAAATCAGCCATTAAACGGTTGCATGTAGCTAACGAGTGGAGAGACGAGCCAGTGGCAAATACTCTTTCTTCCTTTACTCAACTGCTCCAGTAACACCCAGGTCCCGCGGCTGGAACGCCTCGGGCAGCAATTCGCCGACTGTCATGGTCTTTGCCAGCTTGCCGCTGCCATCGGCGATCAGCACGATCGTGTCCAGCCCGAACTCGGCCAGCACCTGGCGGCAGGAGCCGCACGGCGAGCCCCCGTTGTCGGTGACGACCGCGATCACCTCGAAGTCCCGTTCGCCCTCGGATACGGCCTTGAAGACGGCGACCCGCTCGGCGCAGATGGTGGTTGGGTAGGCTGCGTTCTCGATGTTCACCCCGGTATAGATGCGGCCGGATTTGGTGCGCAGCGCAGCCCCCACCGGATAATGCGAATAGGGGGCGTAGGCGTGTGCCCGCGCGGCGTTCGCGGTCTCGATCAGAGAGCGGATCTCTTTGTCATCCAGAGCCATGTTTCATCCTGTTCGCTTCCGGGTTCGCGGTCTCACTCTTTCTTCTTCGGCTTGCGTTCCAGGTGGCGGATGGGGCGCGCCGGTATGCCGACGACCAGTGTGTCTTCGGGAACATCCTTGGTCACCACGGCCCCCGCGCCGGTCTTGGCGCCCGCGCCGATCTTCAGCGGCGCGACCAGCATCGTATCCGAGCCGATGAACACGTCCTCGCCGATCTCTGTCGGGTTCTTCTTCTCGCCGTCGAAATTGCAGGTGATGGTGCCGGCCCCGATGTTCGTGTTCGCGCCGATGTTGGCGTTGCCGATGTACGAGAAATGCCCCATCTTCACGCCGGGCGCGAGGTACGAGTCCTTGATCTCGCCGAAGTTGCCCATGTGGACGTGCGATGCCAGGTGCGCTCCTTTGCGCAGGCGGGCGAACGGCCCGATATCCACATCGTCCTCCAGCACGGCGCCGTCCATGACCGAAGCCAGTACCCTGCAGCGGTCCCCGATGGCCGAGTCGCGGACGATCGCGTTGGGCCCGATCACGCCTGCCTGTCCAATGGATGTCCTGCCGTGCAGATAGGTATTCGGCATGACCACCGTGTCCTGCCCGATCGTCACGCCGGTATCGATGTACGTCGAAGCAGGGTCCGGCATGCTCACGCCGTTCAGCATGTGCTGATGGTTGATGCGGCGGCGCAGCGCGGTCTCAGCCTCCGCCAGGTGCGCGCGGGTGTTGATGCCGATGGTCTCGACCAGGTCGTCGTCGACAACGGCCTGCACGGGCAGCGCGTCGTGTACTGCCAGCTCGACGACATCGGTCAGGTAGTATTCGCCCTTGCGCGGGTTCTTCTCGATGCGATGCAGCGCCTCCCACAACCATTCGCTGCGGAAGCAGTACGCGCCGACGTTCAGCTCGCGCAGGGCAAGCTGCTCCGGCGTGGCGTCATATTCCTCCACGATGGCTTGCACGGTGCCCGCTGCGTTGCGCACGATGCGCCCAAAGCCGCGCGGGTGGTCGCTCATCGCGGTCAGCAATGTCAGTGGGCCGCGATTCGCGTCCTGGGTTTCGACCAGTTTCTGAAACGTCTCGCCGCGCAGCAGCGGCATATCGGCATAGGTGACGATGACCAGGTCGGCCTTGTCCTTGACCAGCTGTTCGGCTTGCAGCGCGGCATGCGCCGTCCCGAGTTGCAGTTCCTGCACTGCGCAATCGGCCGTCTCGCCGATGTACGCTCTCACCTGGTCCCTGCCGTGCCCGACGATGACCACCGGTTTCCCGGTGGAGGCCGCCTGCACGGCCTGCAGCGTGTACCACAGCATGGGCTTGCCGCACAACGGGTGCAGCACTTTCGGCAGGCTGGACTTCATGCGCGTGCCTTGGCCGGCGGCGAGTAGAACGGCGACGACTTTCATGGCGGGCTCCATATCCGGGCAAGCCGGGTTCCAGGGATGTCACGCGGCGCTTTCGAGCGCGGCCAACGAGATGACGCGCCGTTGCACCTGTGCGGCAAACATGGACGGATTCTAACCCCAAAGAGAAAAATTCCCGCCGAAGCGGGTATCGATAGCTAGCTGGGGCGCCTGGATTCGAACCAAGATCCACAGATCCAAAGTCTGGTGTGCTGCCTTTGCACCACGCCCCAAAGGACTGCCCTGCAGTTCAGCGGCAAATTGTATCACAGCCGCCTTTTTGCTCGCCCGCACCGCTTTCCCCCTCTTCATCTTTCCCGCGCGAACCTCCAGATCTACCGCTCTCCCAACCTACCGACCCGCCTATCTATCGATCTCTCACCATGTCTACTTGTTTACTTATCTACTTATCTCTTAGCTACTTATCTCCTGATCTCCTGATCTCTTCTCTTCTCCTCTTCTATCCTTCCCCCGTTTTCTCCTCCGGCGTCAGACCCATCTTGCGCGCCTGCTCGTAGGGGATCACCTCTGGATTGTTGGTCTTGTTGGCGTGTTGCACAGCGGCCTGATCCCAAAAAGCATCCATGTCCTCTGGCTTCACCTGGGCGCCCGTTGCCCCTTTCAGCAGGGCCTCCATCTCGGGTTCTGCCGGTGCGCCGTGCAGTTCTTCCGTTTTTCCATGCTCCACGGGCGCCGGAGCAGGCGCAGGCTCTTTCAGCTCCGCGGTCACCCCCATGGAGCGTAGAGACTTACCGACCTCGTCGCGCAATGCCATCAGGGCATTGACCGTATCCATAACGGTCTCGCGGTTGGCGATGCCGTTGCCTGCCAGGAGCAGCGCGTACGACGGGTCCACGGGGACGAGCAGAAGGTCATCGTCCCCGCCGGAAAACACGAAGTATTGATCCAGGCTCTGCTGGCGGTTCGATTTGGCCACTTTCAGTCCGGCGCTGAAGATCGCGTTCAAGGCCGAGACCAGCGAGACTTCGAGGCTGCTGTCGCGGAGGTCGCCCGCCCGGGCCACCACGAGGCCGCGGCCGTTCAGCAGGAAGAGCGCGCCTGCACTCACATCCTGCCGGAAGTTCGCCAGCAAGTCCGAGACGCGTGAGCGCTTGGCCTCCGCCCGCGCATCCGTCTCGTTGGGGAAGATGGTACGGACCAGCCCCAGGCTGCGCTCGACGACATCCAGAAAATCCGCCAGCGGGATGGGCTTCTCGAAGACGGCCATCGCGCCCGCATTGAGCATCTCCTCGCGCGCACTGCGATGGCTCATGCCGGTGATCAGGACCACGCGCACGTCCGGGTGCCGCACGCGCAGCTTGTGCATCAGCTCGACGCCTGTCATGCCGGGCAGGCGGTAATCCGTCACCAGCAGGTCGATCTGCCGCCGGCCGACTGCCAGCAAGGCCTCCTCCCCCGAGGGAGACTCGATGATCTCAAGCTCCTTGATCTTCAACGTGTCTAGTGTGGAGCGGAGCAGGCGCAGGACATCGCGCTGGTCGTCGACAAGCAGGATGGTAGGCGGCATGCAAGCTATTGTAGCGCAGGAGCCGAGCTTTTAGATTTCAGATTCGTGACTGGAGAGTGAGCGTTCAAACCAGAGATGAACGGAGATGGGCGGAGATTCGTGATTCGTTCCTTGGCCCTACTGAAAAACGCCTCGCATACCCGCGAGGCATTTCCCAAGCCTCCTTCGTGTTCCTTCGTGCCCTTGGTGGTTAAAGCTCTTCTCCCAAACAAAAACGCCTCGCAATGGCGAGGCGTTCAATTCACTATTGCCTATATCCGATTTCCCATTGCCCGTCCTTCTATAAGAACGTCTCGGCAAAGTGGCAGGCGGCCCAGTGACCCGGCTTGATCTCCCGGAAGGCCGGCTCGTCCACCGAGCAGATCTCCTGGGCGATGGGGCAGCGCGGGTGGAAGCGGCAGCCGGTCGGCGGATGCAGCGGGCTTGGGACGTCGCCTTTCAGGATGATGCGCTTCCTCTTCAGCTTCGGGTCCGCCACCGGGATGGCAGACATCAGCGCCTGCGTGTACGGGTGCAGCGGAGAGCGGTAGAGCTCGTCGCGGTCTGCCATCTCGGCCATCTTGCCGAGGTACATCACCGCCACGCGGTCCGAGATGTGCTCCACCACGCTCAGGTTATGGGCGATGAAGAGATATGTAAGGCCGAACTCGTTCTGAAGGTCGTTCAGGATGTTGAGTACCTGGGACTGGATCGACACGTCCAGCGCCGAGACCGGCTCGTCGCATACCACGAACTTCGGCCGCAGCGCCAGGGCGCGTGCAATGCCGATGCGTTGCCTTTGCCCGCCCGAGAACTCGTGCGGGTAGCGCCGCGCGTGATAGGTCTCCAGCCCCACCTTCTTCAGGGTTTCCAGCATGATGTCCACGCGCTCTTTCGGCGCCCCGATGTTGTGGATGTGGAGGCCCTCCATGACGGATTCGCCGATCGGCACGCGCGGGTCCAGCGAAGCGTACGGGTCCTGGAAGATGATCTGCATATCGCGGCGCATGGCTTTGAGCTCATTGGGCTTGAGCTTGAAGACATCCTTGCCGCCGAACCTGACCGAACCACCGGTTGGCTCGATCAGCCGGAGCATTGTGCGCCCCACGGTCGTCTTGCCGCAGCCCGATTCACCCACCAGGCCAAGGGTCTCACCCTTATTGATGAAGAAGCTTACATCGTCTACTGCCTGCACGTTGGCTACGACGCGCTGCATAACGCCGGCCCGGACGGGGAAGTACTTGGTAAGGTGTTCCACCTCCACCAGGGCCTCCATTGCATTAAGCTGCTCTTCCATGCTCGGAGAGGACCGCGGCTTCGGCGCCGGAACCTTGGGCAGGACTTCTTGCGAATTCATATTCTCAGCCATCTAAGTCTCCCGTATCGGGATTAGCGAGCCTTCAGCGGGGCGCGATGCCCGTGCTCTTCGTCGCTCTCGTACAACCAACAGCGGACCAGGTGGCCGGACCGTGCTTCGATCAGGTCTGGTTTTAATTCCGTGCAGATCTTCAGCCCGTACTGTACGCGCGCCGCGCAGCGCGGCGCAAAGCGGCAGGCTGGCGGCGGATCGATCAGGTTCGGGACGATGCCCGGGATCACATCCAGGCGGTCCTTGATCTTGCCCAGGATCGGGATGGATCCGATCAGGCCCTGCGTGTAAGGGTGCAGCGGGTGGTCAAACAGCTCCTCGGCATCCGCCTGCTCCACGATCTCGCCTGCATACATCACCGCCACGCGCTCCGCCAGCTCGGCGATTACACCCAGGTCGTGTGTGATCAGGATCACCGAGGTGCCCATCTTCTCGCGCATGTCCAGGATCAGGTCCAGGATCTGCGCCTGGATGGTCACATCCAGAGCCGTCGTGGGCTCATCTGCGATCAGCAATTCGGGGACACAGGCGAGCGCCATGGCAATCATCACCCGTTGGGCCATGCCGCCGGAGAGCTCGTGCGGGAATGCCTGGGCGCGCCGTTCCGCCTCCGGGATGCCGACCATTTTGAGCAGATCGATCGCGCGCTGCTGCCCCGCCTCTTTTCCGAAATCCTGATGGATGCTCAGCACTTCCGCGATCTGATCGCCCACCCGGAACACCGGGTTCAGGGCGGTCTGCGGTTGCTGGAAGATCATGGAGATGCGGTTGCCCCGCACTTTCATCATCTCCTCTTCTGTCAGCTTGCGTAAGTCTGTGCCGTCCAGGAGGATCTCGCCTTCCAGAACCTTGCCGGGAGGCGAGATGAGGCGCAGGACCGATAAGGATGTGACGCTTTTTCCGCAGCCCGATTCGCCCACCAAGCCGAGGATCTCACCGGGATAGACATTAAAATCGACGCCGTCCACGGCATGGACGACGCCATCCTCAGTAAAGAAATGCGTCTTAAGGTTCTTAACTTCCAGCAAAGGTCTCTGGTCAGTCTTTGCCACAGTCTGCTCCTCACTCCTGAGAATGCGCCTCATTATATGTGACAATCCCCTGTCCGGGAAGATACCGTGGAGGGGTCTGCCCTATTCTGTACAATTCAGTTTTAAGGTTCCTCCGGGAGTGCCATCGAAGGCGCTCCATACTGTTGGCTCCATCCGCCCAGCACATGTTCCACCGGATAGCGGACATGACGGTAGGCATCGTATGTCAGCCCGGCGTACAACGGTAGGAACGGCAGTTCCTGCGCCAGCCGCTTCTGGATCTGGAAAAGCTGCTCCCGGCTCGACTCCAAAACGCTGCTCGATCGCAGCGCAAGGCAGGCCTGGGCTGCCTGATCGTCCGCGTAGCCGAACGGATTGCCCGCTCCGAACCACTGGCAGAGATACTCCGGATACTCGCTCACCTGCCAGCCGACCAGCGCCATATCGTATTGATGATCGTTGAAGACCGCGTAGCGGATGGCACTGGCGTCCACAGCCTGCACGCTGACCGGGATACCCAGGTAATTTGCAGAGCGCACAAAGAGCTGCGCGGCGTGGAGGCTCTGGCTGCTGCCCGCCTCTGAAGGAACCATCAGCAGGATCGGCGGGACCGGCTCGCCGGCGGGCGCTTTCAGCCCGATGCCGCCTTGTTTGCCATTCGGCTGCGTAGCCCATGCATATCCCGCCGATTTCAGCATGCCGACGGCCCTGCCCGGATCGAACGCGGCCACCGGATCGTATCCGCTGCCGCAGGAGATCCTGCCCTGCGGGTTCAACCAGGCGGTATTGCCGGCAGGCACGAATGAATCCAGAGGCAGCGCGCCGACCGACGAGCCGATCAGCGCAGAGGGCGGCACCGAACAGAACATGGCGCGGCGCAAGACGGGATCTGCCAGTTTCTGGCTGGACGGGTTGACCACCACGAAGTACAGCAGTGGGCTCGGATTGATCGCAATGCCTTCATGAACATCCGCCAGTGACGACGATGAGAGGCCGTTCGGCTCCAGGATCTCATCCACCTGGTCGCTCTCCAATGCTGCAATGGCGGATCGCTCGTCCGGGTATTGCACGTAGACCGCCCGGTCGAAGTGCGGAGCCCCGAACGGGTGTGATGGGTTCGCACTGTTGGTCCAGCTTTCCCCGTCGCTGCCAACCGGCATCCAATCCCCGAGCATCGGCTCGCCCGCGTCATCCACGGCGTACAGCGACTGCCGCCCGGCGGCCATGGCGCTATCGGATGCCGCCCGCGCCCTGGCAAGCTCGTTAGTGGCCTGGTCCAGGTCGCCTTGGCGGCGCTTCAATTCGAGCTGAAGGTCGTGAGCCTGCTCGCCCGTTGCGTGAACGCCTTCCGCGATGAGCGCATCGACGCGCTTCTGCAAGTCCGCGGCCTCTTGGGTAAGCCCCGCGATCCGGGATGCGCTGTCTGCGGCCGGCAGCAGTGCCGATGCCTCCGTAATCCTTGGCTCCCAGTACTTCTGCTGCACCACGGGCCCCAGCAGCGGCCCATACTGCCACGTGCTGACGTTGGGAGCCTGCTTGAAGAAGAATTTCACCGTGTGCGCGTCGACAGCTTCAGCATGGTCGAGCCAGTTCGGGTCGTAATACGTGCGCCAATCAAATCCAAGCTGAAAGGCGAGCGCCGTATTCACAGTGAATGCCACATCATCGGCCGAGAAGGGTGTGCCGTCCGTCCATTGGAGGTCGGTACGCAGGGGAACGGTCGCAGTGAAGAGCTTGCCCTCGGGCGCAATGGGGGACGGCATGTCCGCAGCCGCACGCGGTTCGAACTCGCCGTCCGGCGCCGAGAGGTCATAAAGCCTCGGCCAGTAACCCGACCGCACGGCATAGTTGT
>DATKAF010000198.1:0-42972 GCA_035498395.1 Anaerolineales bacterium | reverse complement strand
CCACGATCTTTTCGGGGTTCTTGAGGATGATGGAGCGCGCCCGCTTGTAGGGGATGATCTGCTCCAGGTCGTCAACGTGGATGTGGTCGTGCTCATGGAAGGAGACGAGCTGCTTCGCCGTCTCGAGTGGAATGGTCTTGCCGTGGTAGGTGTCGGCAGAGCCAATATGGTCTTCCGGAGTCTCCCCCTTCTTCTTAATTGCAGTGAGCTTATCGAATATGCCTGAAACGTAGGCAAGCCATTTGGCAGCGGGGTGCTCGCCTATGCCGATCCCGATGTACAGGTAAGGCCAGCGAGCGTAGATGAGGCCGTGCAGGAGATCAAGCCGCGAGTATCCGGGGACCTTGCGGGATTCCCTGATGAATTCGCGGGTGGAGGGCTTGATGAGGTGGTCGATGAGCCGCATGGAAATCTCCTGTCAAGGATTCATTTTACAGGAGGGGCTGATGCGAGAAAAGTGATATTCGTCCGGGGTTGTGTATCCGGAGTGCCATGTGCGTGCGGCAGATCTGGCGGATGTCCAGATTTCCGTGCTTTGTCCTCGCATCATCAGATGCGACTTTGGGCCACTGCGATGGCGAGACCAATGGCATAGGCCGCGTAAAGGATAATGAGCACGCTGGGGAGCTGTGCCTCGAGGCTCGAGAAGCTGAATCGCCTACCCTGCTTGGCATCAAAGAATCGCTCCCATTCCTTATTGATGAGTTGATGGCTTTCAGGAATACTGCGTTCGATTTCTCTAAGCTGCTCATAGTGCCAGCCAATGATCGCATCCAATTTCTGTATAATCCTGAGCCAAATGATGCAAGCCAGGATGCCGACACCAAACAGCGGAAGGACGACCAGAAGGAGGTCCCACCGATGCAAGCCGGAATCCTTGGCGAGAAAGGCTAGGGCACCAAAGATGGCGGTGTTGATCGTCAGATAGGTCTGAGTGGTGGTTTGGCGCCGCTCGGAAAACGTTTCAGTTTTCTCGTGCAGGAACTTCAATTCCTCAAATTTGTCCATCCAGCTGCCTCTCCTGACGGGCCCCAATGCATCCATGGATGGGGTAACGGTATGACCACATGATGAATTGCTGGCAAGTATAAGCTAGTTATTCGGGCGTGCTGGCACACTTGTGAGTGAATTAAGAGGCGGCGGATGATTCCGCCGCCATTAGGGTTGGTCTTGGTACGGCCGAGAAGAGCGCTTGGACCTACTCGACCACCGCGTATGCAGCGCGGTGCATCACAATTTCGGGAAGCGGCTGACGACCTTGGCTGGAGTAGCCGGGCGGTCCATGGCGCCGCCCTGGTGGATGCCGATAACCGTGCCATCGACGGCATGGGCCAGATCGAGATAGGCCTGGCCGGTGAGGAAGCGCTCGCTATCGACCGCGCAGCTCGTGACCCAGCCGATCGGCTGGCCGTTCTGATCGACCACCGGGTCGCCGTTGTGGGCCATGCGGACGCGCGGCTCGTCGAAGCGGAAGCGGACCACGACGCCCTTGCGCTCCCTCTCCCGGGCGACGTAGGCCTCGCGCCCGATGAACCACGGTTTATAGACCTTCACGTACGAGCCGAAGCCGCCCTCGGCGACGCCGAGATCGCGGGCGCCATTCTTGCCGGAGCCGTCGCCCATTTCGTGACCGTAGAGGGGCAAGCCTGCCTCGGTGCGGAGGGAGTCGCGGGCGCCGAGGCCGATGGGCTTGATGCCGAACGGCTCACCCGCTTTCAACACTGCGTTCCAGAAGTCCACGGCGCGGTCGGGGTGTACGAACAGCTCGAAGGCCATCTTCTCACCCGTGTAACCGGTACGGGAGACGATGAGGTCGAAGCCGCCGGCCACTGCATCGCACAGCTCGGTGCGCTTGAGCTTCATGATGCGGTCGCGGGTCTCACTGTCGACGCCCATCGCCAGCAGCGTATCGCGTGATTTCGGGCCTTGCAGCGCGATATCGACCCGCATATCGTCGCCGGATTTCGGATCGCGCAGGTTCCGGATCTGCGCGTTGTAGCCGAAGGTGCGCGCCCACGGGCGCACGTTGTCGATGCAGACCTTGCCGTCGCGCACGCTCTCAAGCCAGGTGCGGTCTTTGTCGTCGTTGGACGCGTTCACTACGACGAGATAGTCCTCCCAGCCGCGGCGGTATACCAGCGTATCATCGACCACGTTTGCATCGGCGGTCAGGAAGTGCGTATAGAGGCTTGCACCCGGCTTCAGCCCGCCGCAGTCGTTGCCGCAGACCGAGTCGAGGAACGAGGCGGCGTCGGAGCCGCGCACGTCGTAGACACCCATGTGACTGACGTCGAACAGCCCGGCGGCCTGGCGCGTCGCCAGGTGCTCCTCGACGACCGAGGTGTACCACACGGGCATGTCCCAGCCCGCGAACGGGACCATCTTGGCGCCCATGGACTTGTGGGTCTCATGCAGGGGCGTGAATTTCACCTCGCCCTCGCTTTCGGCCCACTGGAAGGATGGCAGGCCGGGATGGTCGCTCGTGGCCGAAGCGGGAGGCTGCCCGATGAAATACGGCTTGATCTCACTGACCGGCTCGCCGCGCACGACAGGCGGCTTCTTCTTCGAATCGCTGACGACCACCGGCCCCGGCTCGCGGCTGGGGTCGTGATCGGCCATGCCGTCGAAGCGGAACGAGACGTAGCCGTCTGAGAGGTCGCGCAGCCAGGTGCCCACGATCCCCGCCTTGGCGGCAGGCACCGAGATGCGATAGGAATCGGTGTCGAGACAGGTGACGGAGCCGCGGAACGTCCCGCGCGGCGTGAACACCTTGGTGGGCTGGCTTTCGCCAAGCTGGAGCGCGCTCAGGTCGGATGAGAGGGCGTAATCGAGGAATTGACGCGCCCGCTCGCCGCTGATCTTGAACGAGCCGCGCTTGGACTTGTCGACGATGTAATAGAAGTGGGGATAGCCGTGCTCTTCGTACTTGTAGTCGATGCCGGCGTTCTCCGCCAGCGCGCGGACCTTGAGACGGGCGTTATTGAGGACCTTGAAATCGACCTTGGCCCGCAGCTGGCGCCCCTTGTGAGGCGTCTCCACGTAATGCGGCGCGCAGGCCAGCAGCACATCGGCGATGATGTTGGCAAGCTGGCGCGACTTCTGCTCGTTGAAGCCGCGCTGGGTGATCCAGGGTGTGCCAAGCCGGATGCCGCTGGGGTCGAGAGAGTTCTTGTCACCGGGGATGGTGTTGCGGTTGAGGACGATGCCGACCGTGTCGAGGATGCGCGCCGCCTGGTCGCCCGTGAGGTAAGCGCCAGCCGCGCCCTTAATCGTCCGGCAGTCCACGTTGAGCATGTGGCAGTTGGTGCCGCCGAATGGAATGCGCAGGCCGCGCTTCTGGAGCTGGGCAACCATGGCCTGGGCGTTCTTGATGGTCTGCGCCTGGAGCAGCTTGAACTGCGAGGTGCGGGCCAGCTTGAAGGTGAGAGCCAGCGCCGCGAAGACCTGAACGTGAGGGCCGCCCTGTTCGCCAGGGAAGACCGCCTTGTCGATCTTTTTGGCGATGGCAGGGTCGGTTGTGAGCAGGACCGCGCCGCGCGGTCCATCCAGGCTTTTGTGCGTCGTGGACATGACCACGTGTGCATAGCCGATGGGCGAGGGAACGACGCCGGCCGCGACCAGGCCGCCGATGTGCGATATATCAGCAAGGAGATACGCGCCGGCTTCGTCCGCGATCTCGCGGAATTTCTTCCAGTCCGGCACCCACGAGTAGGATGAGTACCCGGCGATGATCATCTTTGGCTTGTTCTCGAGGGCCAGCTGCCGCACGTTGTCGTAGTCGATCAGCTCGTTGGCATCGACGTTGTAGTGGACGATCTTGTAATACTTGCCGCTGCGGTTCACCGACGAACCGTGGGAGAGATGCCCGCCGTGCAGCAGGTTCATGCCCATCACCACGCTGCCCGGCTCGACCAGTGCGTGATAGACGGCGTTATTGGCGGGCGCGCCCGAAAGCGCCTGCACATTCACATATATCTGGTCGGCGCTCACGCCGTTGGCGGCGAAGGCTTCGGCGGCGCGGCGGCGCGCCAGGGCTTCAACCGCGTCGGCATACTCGACACCCTTGTAGTAGCGCGGGTCGCCGCTGCGCCGGTAGTGCGCCAGGCGCCTCGGAAAATCCAGGATATCCTCCTCGGACATCCAACGAGTCTCTTCGTCGGGATAGCCTTCGGCGTAGATATTTTGGAAGGCGGAAGCCAGCGCCTCGCGGACGGCGAGCGGGGCGGTGCTCTCGGAGGGGATCAAGATCAGCTTGCGAGCCTGGCGCTCGGCTTCCAGCTGGGTCAGTTCGTACACATCGGAGTCCAGCTTGGCGAGCGAGCCGCGGAAGAGGAAGTCGGGCATGGGATTCTCCTGGTCTTCGGTCAGATAGTCACATAGTTCCCGGGATATGCGCTCTCTCGGGACAGGGGCGGGACTATTCGACCAATAGCTATTTGCCTTCTAGGCTAGACTGAATTGTAGGACGGGAAGGGAGGGGGGTCAAGTGAGGACAACACTACCGGATTTGCCCCGTTGACCATGCTGGGCTTGCGGCTCCTGATGGAGAAGGTGATGTGGTTTCAGGGCATAGCGGCGAGTCTGCCCAACCTGTCCGCTGATTTCACCTCTTAATAGCCCATAAGCCGAGTGATAAGCTGAGTTTTTAGGGACTGGACAGGCGTCCCGTAGCTCTCCAGCGTATCGTCCTCGCGCCGAAGGTCCCCGGACCGAAGGGTAGGGGGCAGCACCCCGTAGCGTCGAAGACCCCCGCAGCAAAGCGCAGGGGAGTGGAGCGGGCTGGGAGTGTAGGCTGCCGCTGATGGAGAGCATGGCCTGCACGGTGTAACATGGGCCGTTCACAAAGATCGGCGAGGCGTAAGATGCGGTGATGAAATGGGTGGACGCGAACGGCTACCGGATCAGCGGGCCGGCGCGGGAAGTGAGCTTGCACGTGACTGCCAACCCCGTGGGCGGGGATGTGGGCGCCGACCAGAATGATGCTGCGACGGTCGTGGAGGGGCAGTTCCCGGTGGAGAAGGCGAAGTAAGAGCTCCCGCTGCTGGGCTCTTGCCTGGTGGAGATTGTCTCGGCAAAAAAACATCGGACAGGTATTTGCCTGTCCGATGTTTTTTTTGGATTCCATAGCGGGGCATTACTAGGCGGGAGTCAATTTCTCCATCCCGTGTATCCCGGTAAGAGCATTCCAGAGGGCGCCAGCCATTTCAGAACAGGCCTGGACGGCCTGTGCCTGATCCTCCGGCGACAAGGATGCGATTCGAGCTGCCAGCTTTTGGGCCTCGTGCTCGTTGTGACTATGAATTTCAAAATACCGCTGCGATCCGACCGGAAGAGCATAGTGGGCCCGGAGACCAGAAAGCTTGGAACTGGCCGTGGCGGGCTGCTGTACCTCGAAGGCATAAAGGGCCCCCGCGGCAGAGGCGGGATGCGCGAAGAGCCTCGCGGCTGTAGCGGCCAATGCCCGGACTTCTGGGAGGCTAGCCTGCCGGGTGGTCTCAGTACCCAAAGCCAAGGCGAATTGCTCCCACAAGATGGCGTGCTCGTGCTCCTCCCGAGCTGTCTCTGCATCATGCAAAGTCTCCCAGGCACGGGGCAGCATGCCAATAAAGGCTCCATACTCACGAGCGTAGGTCTGCAAGGCTTCTGCGGGAAGGGTGCCGGCGCTCCACGCCTGATAGAACGGGTGGCGCAGCAGGTCTTTTTCTGATACAGCATGATTAAGATTGTCTTTTATAGACATTGTGCATCTCCTTTGTTAGATTAAACACGAAGAGGGCAGGATAGTCAAGCGCAGAACAAAACGTATCTGCAATGTAGTTCTGTTGAATTGATGCCTGGTTCCTGCTATATTGATTATGAATTGATTACTGTGTTGCAGGGGGGATTCTTATTCGTATTCCTGCTTCTTGACATCGGAATCATCCAACGCGACCAGAGAAGAGGAGACCCGTTCCAGCGACCCAGCGGCCCCGGTCCGGCATTCCAATCCCACACGACATCGTCGTCCGCCTCATCATTATCACGAGCATTGTCGGGAGGAAACATGAAAGCATCTCATCCTCGTACCAGCACGCAGCGGTTCTGGCATATCCTTATCTTGGCAGCCTTGTGCACAAGCCTGCTGCTGCCATCCCCTCTTGCTGTACATGCAGTTGGCATAAAAGTCGGCCTAGTTACGGACGCGGGCGGCGCTGCCGACAACGGCTTCAACCAGATGGCCTACCAGGGCCTGCTGCAAAGCCAGACGACATTTGGCATCACACCGATGCTCTACGAGCCGGGAGATAGCAGCCAGTACGGCGCCAAGCTGGCGCAATGTGCCACCGACGGGAATGACCTGTGCTTTGCGGTGGGTTATTCCATGCAGGATGCTACCGCCGCGGCGGCAGGCCTCCATCCATCCACCCATTTCGCCATCCTGGATGTGTCTCCCGATTCACCGCCCAGTAATTTGCGCGGAATCCTGTTCAATGTCAAGCAGGCTGCATATTTGGGAGGCGCGCTGGCTGCTAAGATGACGGTCTCCAACACTATCGGGGCCATCGGCGGTATGCAGATACCGGTCGTCGTTGATTTTATGGAGGGCTACCAGAACGGGGCGCAATGCACGAACCACAATGCCAACGTCCTCATGAACTATACGGGCGACTTCCAAAATCCGACCTTGGGCGCCAACGTGGCCGCGGATATGATGTCACGCGGGGCGGACGTGATCTTTGCTCCGGCGGGCGGAACCGGGGTGGGCGCCATCCAGTACAGCGCCCAAAACGGCACTTGGAGCATCGGCGTAGACCTGGATCAATACACCACGGTGTTTGGCGGCGGCAGTGAGCCAGGAAAGGACAAGCTGCTGACCAGCGTGATGAAGAACTTCGATGCGGCGGTCCATAACACGATCGGCGATGAGTTCAATGGTATATTCACTTCGGGGACCGTGACCTACGGCCTGGACATGGGAGGGGTGGGGCTGGCGCCCTACCACGACGCGGCGGGCAGCATCCCAACAGACGTTCAGACCTTCATCGACACGCTGCGCAATGACATTATCACCGGGGTCGTGGATGTGGACTACCCGTGCCGGCCGCGATTCCATGCAGAGATCGTCGAAAACGACGTTCTCGCCATGGACTGGAAACCGGGATGGTTGGTAGATCTATCCATCGACGTGCCGGGGGTCGGGACAGGGGTAGACTTCTCGGATACGAAGACCATTGATGCAACCGGGTTTGCGGCATTCGACAACCTGGGCAGTATCCAGCTTGCGCCAGGCATGATCGTAACGATGTCGCACAGCGACACAAATCCGCTGTTCAACATTACCAAGACACTGACCGTTGCCAATCTGACCGTGACAATGGTGAACCCGGCCACGGATACGGTGACGGGAACCGGGCCGGAGGGGGCGCGGCTAAACGTGCAACGCTGCGACAATACGGGTTGCACGTGGCGGCGGTGGGCGACGGTGACCGGAGGAGTCTGGACGGCGAACTTCAAGGTTGCCGGTGCTGGAGATGATGAGAAAGCGATACTGGACATCCTACCAGGGATGACCGGCGAGGCGCTGCTGCCCGACGCGGATGCGGACCATACCGATTACCAGTGGCACGCGCCTAATCCGGTCACGGTAAGCTACAAGTCGAACGCGGTGCAGGACGGTTGGGTGCTGGAAACGGGCGAGAAGACGAACGTGGGAGGAATGCTCAACACAACAGCCACGAACTTCATGCTGGGCGATGACGCGGCCAGGAAACAGTATCGTGCGATCCTGTCCTTCCCGACCAGCGCGCTGCCCGATACGGCGGTGATTACCAGCGTCAAGCTGGTGCTGAAGAAGCAGTCTATTGTTGGCGGGGGCAATCCTTTTACAATGCTCCAGGGGTTGATGATTGATGTCCGCAAGGGCTTCTTCGGGACGGCGAACACGCCACAAGCCACGGACTTCCAGGCAACGGCGAGCACCAGCGCGGCTGGGTTGGGGCCGCTGAACCCGGCAATCACAGGTGGAGGCAGTACGTACACGCTCACGTTGCCGACCGGCGCCTACAACTTCATTAACAAGCAGACCGCAAATGGCGGCCTGACACAGTTGCGGCTGCGGTTCAAGCTGGATGACAATAACAACACCGTTGCCAACTACATCAGCTTCTACAGCGGCAACCACGCGAGTCTCAAGCCGGCACTGACGATCACGTACTACATCCCGTAGCTGACCCGTTGACAGCAACAAGACAATCCACCCGGCCGAGAGGCCGGGTGGATTCTCTTTGTGGGCGCAGAGGGACTCGAACCCCCGACCTTCTCTGTGTAAGAGAGACGCTCTAACCAACTGAGCTATGCGCCCGGGAAACAGTTTTCAGTTGATAGTGACAAGTTGTCAGTGCGTGTGATTATACCGCGAGGGAGGGCGAGATTGATTCGTGCTACACTAGGCGAGCAATAACGTTCCAACGGAGAGACACATGCGGATTGTACGATTTCAAGGCGACGATGCCGTGCCGAAGTGCGGCTGGCTTCTGGACGACAAGGTTGGGGAGATCGATGGCGACCCGTTCGGGAAATACCGGCGACGAGATGCAAATACCCCTCTGGCGAGCGTGAAGCTCCTGGCGCCTTGCGTGCCGAGCAAGGTCGTATGCGTGGGGCGTAACTATGTAGAGCATGCCAAGGAGCTGGGCAATGACGTGCCCAAGATACCGCTGATTTTCATGAAGCCGCCCTCCTCCATCATCGGCCCGGGCGACTCCATCATACTGCCGCCGCAGTCTCAGCAGGTGGAGCACGAGGCCGAGCTGGTGGCAGTCATCGGGCGAAGGGCGCGCAACGTCACCGCCGAGGAAGCGAAGCGGTACATCTTCGGCTACACGGTTGGGAACGACGTGACCGCCCGCGATCTGCAGAAGTCTGACGAGCAGTGGACGCGCGCCAAGGGTTTCGATACGTTCTGTCCCTTCGGTCCGTGGATCGATACCGAATTCAATATCGCCGATGCGCTGATCACCTGCAAGGTGAACGGCCAGCCGCGGCAGATGGCATCCACCCGGGACGTGGTCTTCAGCGTCGGCACGCTGGTCGCATTCATCTCTTCCGTCATGACGTTGGAGCCGGGAGACCTGGTCTTTACGGGCACACCTTCGGGCGTCGGAGCGTTGCAGGACGGGAATGAGGTGGTCGTGGAGATCGAAGGTCTTGGGGTGCTGAGGAATCCGGTCAAGACGGAGCGCAGCTAGGCAGCAAGGGCCGGGCGATACGCCCGGTTTTTCTTTCAATTTCTCTGCCATCCTGGTCTCGCTATGCCGCACGCCGGCTTGCCTGACGGAAGAAGTTGCCTTGTGGCAGCATCCATTAGAGGTCAAAGGAGAGTGACGATGAATGAAAGGGTCGTTGCGGTCACGGGTGCAACCGGTTTGCAAGGCGGAATGGTGGGGCGAAAACTGCTCTCGGACGGTTGGAAGGTCCGCGCCCTGACGCGTGATGTAAACAAGCCGGCTGCAGAGGATCTGGCTGTGCTGGGTGCACAGATTGTTCCCGGCGACATGGAAAACCGGTCAGAGCTGGAGGCGGCATTCCAGGGCGCATATGGTGTGTTCAGCGTACAGAACTTCTGGTTGCCAGATGTCGGATATGAAGGTGAGATCAGGCAGGGGAAGAATGTGGCGGACGCGGCCAAGGCAGCAGGAGTGCAGCACCTTGTCTATTCATCTGTCGGGGACGCACATCGCGGCGCCGGGCAGAAGCATTTTGATAGCAAGTGGGTCGTCGAGCAGTACATCCACACGCTGGGTGTCCCCTACACGATCCTCCGTCCGGTCTCATTCATGGAGAATTACAACTGGAGCCGTGCCCAGATCTTGAATGGCACGTACGCAGGCAGGGGGCTCCGCCCGGAAAAAGGCGTGCAGATGATTGCCGTGGAAGATATCGCGTTTTTCGCTGCCCAGGCGTTCGCACACCCGAAAGATTACCTCGGCAGGACAATTGAATTAGCAGGTGATGAGCTGACGGAGGCTCAGACTGCGCAGGTCTTTTCCAAGGTCATCGGAAGACCCGTAACCCTTACGAAGCCCGTCCCGGGTACTGCCCGCCGCTCTGAGGAAGAGATGGCGGCCATGTTCAATTTCTTCAACGGGGAAGGCTATGACGCGGACATTCTCTTATTGCGCAAGATTCACCCGGAGATGCTGACACTCGAGCAATACCTGCGCAAGAACGGTTGGGAGAATGCCAGGCCCTTGCCGGCACAGCAATCCGGCGCTCGCACCTAGCCGCAATGTGCGGTCACCGGCTGATGGACGCGCAGACGTTAATCAAAGAGAGACCAGCGGTGAAGCTGGTCTCTCTGCTAATGGCTGGGTCCTAGATCAGGACGAACTTATCCGGCTTGGTACCGCACACCGGGCAGGCTTCGGTTGGCTTTCCGAACTCGATCCGCCCGCAGACGGGGCAGAGGTAGAACTCGGTCACTTCCAGGTCCTTGCCCTGCTTCGCCGCCTCAAGAGCCAGCGCATAGAGCTTCGCATGCTCTTCCTCTGCCTGTAAGGCATAGTTGAACATGCGCTTTGCCTTATGCCCATCGGCCTCCGCCTGGGAGAGCATCGGCGGATACATCTTCGTGTACTCGTAGGTCTCGCCGTCCATCGCCGCTTGCAAATTCTCGACGGTGGAGCAGACGCCCTCCAGCGCTTTCAGGTGTCCTTCGGCGTGGATGCGCTCCGCTTCGGCAGCGGTCCGGAAGAGGCGGGCGATGTTCGGTAAGCCATCCTGCTCGGCCTTTTTGGCGAAGGCGCGATATTTCTGGTTCGCCTGGCTCTCGCCGGCAAAAGCGTCCTGGAGGTTCTCTATTGTGGTAGCCACGGCATTCTCCTTGTTGTTTAGAATAAATGAGTGGATCACCTGATCGATTGGGAAATCCATCACAATAGGAATTATACCAAACAAGCCCCACATCCGAATTTCAACCGCACGGCTGACCTCCCCAAGGCCTTGGAGCGGGTCTCGTCTTCTAGACGACTAAAATGGACCCATGAATGTCAAAAATCGGACCTCCCGGCGTCCAATACAGAAATGAGGAGCAATGCAGGCTTTCGAGCTGGCGCAGCTTATCCAACAGAGCAGGCAGTCGAACAAGCTTTATCTGGAGTTCTTGAACGTACCTGACCTCAGCATGGGGCTGTACATCCTGCCCGCCCATGGCACGGATCCTCAATCTCCGCACACGGAGGATGAGGTGTACTACGTGGTGAGCGGCCGGGCACAGATCAGGGTCGGAGATGTAGACCGTCCTGTGCAGGCCGGGTCGGTCGTGTATGTCGCCAGGAACACAAGCCATCATTTCCACTCGATCGAGGCAGAGCTGACCGTGATCGTGTTCTTCGCGCCCGCAGAATATGCCAACGCAGCCTGACAACACGTTGCCAGACGTATAATCGGCGGTGCAGGGCAATGTCTTGTGTTGCCGGAGGGTCACATGAATAACGATCCGATCAACGTGGACAGGCGTCGGAAAGGATCAGGCCCGGTAGGCCGGGCCGATGCGCCGCAGCGTGATCTTGGCGGAGGACAGGGCAGCGGCTTCCCGTCTTCTGGCGGAAACCGGCCTTTGTTCGGCGGCATGCCGCCGCGCGGCGCGCAGCTGGGCGGCTGCGGCGGCCTCCTCGTGCTGCTGCTGGCGGTGGCCTATTTCTTCCTTTCCGGCGGGCAGGGCGTTGACCTTGGTACGCCCAGCGATCAGAGCGGGGGGCAGGACTACGGCGCTTCCCAGCCCACCGAGGAACCTCTGCCAGCCTCGAACTTCACGCCCCCGGTTCCGGCAGCGAGCAGCGGCCAGAATTGGACGATCCTGCTATACCAGGACGCCGACGATCAGGTGCTCGAGCATGATGTGTACCTGGACCTCAACGAGGCGGAGCGCGTCGGCTCCAGCAAGAACGTGAACGTGGTAGCACAGATCGACCGCTTCCAGGGAGCCTTCCAGGGGGATGGCAACTGGTCCTCGACCCGGCGCTATTACGTCACGCAGGACAATGACCTAAACCGTATCCACTCCCAGCTTGTGCAAGACCTGGGTGAGGCGGATATGTCCAGCAGCCAGACGCTGGCGGACTTCGTCGAGTGGGCGGTGAAGAGCTACCCGGCCAGCCACTACGTGCTGATCCTCTCGGACCACGGCATGGGCTGGCCCGGCGGATGGAGTGACCCCGACCCAGGCGGGCGGGACGACAGCGGCGTGCCTCTCACGCGGCGGCTGGGGAGGAACCTGTTCCTCATGCAGCTGGACGAAGCCCTGCAGACCGCGCAGGCCCAGGCCGGGCTGGGCAAGTTCGATATCGTGGGGCTGGATGCGTGCCTCATGTCGCAACTGGAGGTGATGGCCGCGTTACAGCCGCATGCGGACTACGCGGTGGCCTCGGAGGAGACAGAGCCAGGGATTGGCTGGGCCTACGCGGGATTCCTCGGCGCGCTCGTCTCAAACCCGGACATGACTCCGGCCGACCTGAGCAAGCTGATGGTGCAGAGCTATATCCAGGATGACCAGCGCCTGCTCGACCCGGCCGCGCGGGCTGAGTTCCTGCGCGGCGGCTCGCCGTTGGGAGGATATCTCGATGCATCCTCCGCTTCTTCGGCGCAGCTCACGGCCGAGATCGGGCACGATGCCACCCTGGCATCGTTGGATCTCAGCGCCCTGCCGGGGCTGATGGACAGCTTCAACGCGTTCTCGTACCAGCTGCAGAACGACAACCAGCAACTGGTCGCAGAGGCGCGCAACTATGCTCAGTCCTACACGAGCCTGTTCGGGCGGGAGGTGCCGCCCTCGTATATCGACCTGGGCAATTTCGTGCTGCTAATGCGGGAGAACACATCCGAGGCAGGGACGCAGCGGGCTGCCGATGCCGTGGTTGCAGCGCTGCAGAAGGTTGTCATCGCGGAGAAGCACGGGCCTGGCAAGAAAGGATCGACCGGGCTGGCCATCTACTTCCCCAACTCCACTCTCTACAGCTCGCCGATCAGCGGTCCGGCGTCCTATACCGCGCTGGCGAAACGGTTTGCCTCCGAGTCGCTGTGGGATGACTTCCTGGCGTTCCATTACATGGACCGCAACTTCGACGAGACGGCGGCGGCGCCGTATGTCCCATCGGGCGGATATACAACGCGCGCGCCGGGGCTGGGGCAATTCACGGTATCCGACATACGGGCATCGAGCAACGAGGCGGTGCCAAACCAGCCGGTGCAGCTCAGCGTGGATATCAGCGGCAACAACGTTGGCTACATCTACCTGTTCGTGGGCTATTACGACAGCTCGGCGAATTCGATCAATGTGACGGACACCGACTACCTGGAGAGTCCACAATCCAAGCAGGTGGGAGGCGTGTATTACCCGGCGTGGAAAGAGGGCGGGTTCACCATGAACTTCAAGTGGGACCCCGTTGTCTTCGGCATCAGCGACGGTACGCAGGACGCGGTGGCGCTGTTCCAGCCGGTGCAGTACGGCGCGTCCTCGGCGGATGCGGAGTACACCGTGGAGGGGCTCTATACCTTTGCCGAGAGCGGCGAACAACGCTACGCCCAACTGCACTTCCGCAACGAGGCGCTGACCGAGGTGGTCGGCTTCAACAGCGAGACGGACCTCGGCGCGCCGCGCGAGATCACCCCGTCGCAAGGCGACACATTCACGATCTATGAGAAGTGGATGGACTTGGACGCCAACGGGAACATCAGCGGCGTCGTCAAGGAGAACGGCAAGACATTGACGTTCGGCGCGCAGCCGTTCAAGTGGGTGCAACTCTACGCCGCGCAGGGCGATTACGTGGTGGGCTTCATCGTCACCGACCTGGACGGGAACCAGTACCCGGTATATACGAATATTACAGTGCATTGAGAGATAAGCGATAAGAGTATAGATGAATAGAGAATGGGTCATGGGAAATGGATGACTGACGTTGAAAGGCGATGGTGATAGTTGCAGGACTTCCAAAGCTCCGTGGCTACGGAATCCTGCATAAGTGGACTGCCCATGCTTCGGTTGCGCACCACTCCTTTCCATGAACGTACGTCGAAGCTTTGCCTGCCGCAGAACTGGCGGCGGTGGGCCGGGTATCTCGCGGCGGGCTCGTATGAGCTGACGCTGGACCGCGAGTATTGGGCCATCCGCAATGCGGCCGCACTGATCGACGTGACGCCGCTGATGAAGTACATCATCAAGGGGAGCGATGCCTTGCGGTTGCTGAACCGGGTCATCACGCGCGACATGGACAAGCTAAAGGTGGGCCAGGCCTATTACACGGCATGGTGTGATGAAGAAGGAAAGGTCATCGACGATGGGACAGTGTCGCGGCTGGACGAGGACACCTATCGGATGACCTCGGCGGACCCCTCGCTGCGCTGGCTGTCGATGAACTCGGTTGGGCTGGAGGTGGAGATCACCGAGGTCACAGACCAGGTGGCCGCGTTGAGCTTCCAGGGGCCGAACACGCGGGAAATCCTGAACCGCTGTTGCGATGCGAGCGTGGACGGCCTGAAGTATTTCCGCCTAATGCAGAACAAGCTGGCTGACCTCCCGGTCACGATCTCACGCACCGGCTACACCGGCGACCTGGGTTACGAAATCTGGATGGAAGCAAACGATGCGTTGCCGGTATGGGACGCGCTCATGGCTGCCGGGAAAGATTACGGCATTACCCCGGTCGGCATACTGGCGATGGACATGGCACGAGTGGAAGCCGGGCTGTTCATGATTGAGGTGGATTACACGTCGACGCGGCAGGCGTGGATCGAGGCGCAGAAATCGTCGCCGTATGAGCTGGGACTGGACTGGACGGTCGCGCTGGACAAGAAAGGATACTTCGTCGGGCGGCGCGCGCTGGAGCGCGAGAAACGTGAAGGCTCCGTTTGGAAACTGATGGGGCTGGAAGTCGAGTGGAACGGGATGGAGCGGCTTTTCGCAGACGAGGGCTTGCCGCCGCAGATCCCGGCAATGGCAGTGCGCGGCAGCTTGCCGGTGTTCAGCGGGAATGTGCAGGTGGGGTATGCCTCGACCTCAACATGGTCGCCGCTGCTGAAGAAGTACATCGCGCTGGCACACTTGCAGAAGCCATACTTCGAGCCCGGGACAAGGGTGCGTATGGAAGTGACGGTGGAGCATCACCGGCAGCATGCGGCCGGGACGGTGGTGAAGCTGCCGTTCTATGAACCGGAGTGGAAGAGGCGTTAGCTGGTTTGAACGTTTGAGAGTTGGAACTTCAAGGACAGCCCCCGCCTGGCAGACGGGATGCGCGGAACATGAGATGATGGCAACGTTTCAGGCAGAGACGGCAATAAACTCGGCGTACGCCGCGCTTTCCGGGATCGGCAGCTTGTCTTCCAGCATGCCCTGGATGTGCATCTCGACAGCCTGGTGCATGTTGCGCTCTGTCTCTTCACGGGTCTTTCCCGTCGCAACGCGACCGGGTAAATCCGGTGAATACGCTGAGTAGTTGTGGCTGGTCTTTTCGATCACGATAAGGAAACGGTACATGGTTAGCCTTTGCTCTCCGGCTTCTTTAATTGCGCCTGTTTCAGGACACTGTTCAATGTGCCGGGAGCCAGTTCGTCGCTCGGATGGCCTGCAATGGTCACCACGAGATACTAGCCATCGGCCTCGATGAGCTTGATCACATCACGAACCTTCACTGCTTCATTCTAGCAAAGTTCATTCTCATGAGAGCTTGAGCAGCATATGCTTATCACACGTGAACATCAAGACGAGCCATAGAGAGAAACGGGCATGCCGGCAATCCAATATGACGTGATAGTGATCGGCGGGGGGCACAACGGGCTGGTGGCCGCGGCATATCTGGCGCGGGCCGGGAAGAAGGTCGTCGTGCTCGAGAGGCGGCCCATCCTGGGTGGGGCGGCGGTGACCGAGGAGATCTTCCCGGGATATCAGTTCAGCGAGTTCTCCTACGTCGTCAGCCTGCTGCGGCCGGAGATCATCCGTGACCTCGAGCTGCCCAGGCATGGCCTCAGAATCCTGCCGCTGCCGAGCACATTCACCCCGATGGATAATGGCGACTATCTTGCGGCGTGGGATGACCATGATCTGACGCGCCAGGAGATCTACCGGCACTCGCCCAGGGATGCCGAAGCGTACGACGAGTACGCGCGGGTTATGGCGCGGATCGCCAAGGCGATCAAACCGCTTCTGAGCATGGTGCCGCCTGACCCGTCGTCGCTGCGCCCGCGTGACCTGATGGGTCTTCTGAAGCTCGGCAAATACGCAGCCTCCCTCAAGGAAAAAGAGCTGTACCAGATCGCCAAGCTCATGACGCAATCGTCCGGCGACCTGCTCGACGAGTGGTTCGAGACCGACGCGCTGAAGGGCACGAAATCCGCTAGCGGCATCATCGGGACGTTCCTCGGGCCGCGCTCGCCGGGAACGGCCTACGTGCTGCTGCATCACTATATGGGGGAGATCGACGGCGCGTTTCGGGCGTGGGGTTTCGCAAAAGGCGGCTCGGGCGGCGTGAGCGGAGCCATCGCCAATTCGGCGCGGGCGCTGGGCGCAGAGCTGCTCGTGGATGCGCCGGTGAAGCAGGTCATCGTGAAGAACGGGCGGGCAGTGGGTGTGGCGTTGGAGAATGGCGACGAGCTGTATGCAAAGGCGGTGCTGTCGGCGGCCGACCCGAAGCGCACGTTCCTCGGGTTCGTCGAGCCGAGGCATTTCCCGGATGAATTTGTCGCGTCCATACAGAACTTCCGGGTGAGAGGCTCGTCCGCGAAGGTCAATATTGCGCTACGCGAGCTGCCGAAATTCACGGCATGGAACGATGAAGAGCCGCTGCCGTATCGCGGCGCGGTCTCGATCAGCCCGAGCGTGGAGTACATCGAGCGGGCGTACGACGATGCCAAGTACGGGCAGGTGTCGAAGCGGCCCTATATCGACATCATCTTCCCGTCAATGATCGATCCGCAGATGGCGCCGCCGGGGCGGCACGTGATGTCCTGCTTCGTGCAATATGCGCCTTATGACATCGAGGGCGGCTGGGATGACGCGAAGCGTGCCGCGCTGGGCGAAACGGTTATCTCCACCATCGAGGCATACGCGCCGAACATCCGGCATGCCGTCTTGGGAATGCAGGTCATCACGCCGCAGGATATCGAGCGCATTGCCGGCATCACCGGCGGCAACATCTTCCACGGCGAACTGCTGCTGCATCAGATCTTCTTCCTGCGACCCGTCCCGCAGTGGGCGGATTTCCGCACACCGCTGCGTGGATATTACTTTGGCGCATCGGGCGCGCACCCGGGCGGCGGGGTGATGGGCGCGGCGGGAATGCTGGCGGCAAAAGAGATGTTGAAAGAGATCTAGAGAGAAGAGAATAGAAAGTAGTTAATGGATTTTGTGAGGATGGACGCGAGCAATCGATATGACGTGGTCGTGATCGGCGGTGGGCACAGCGGGCTCGTGGCTGCCGCATATCTCGCGAAGGCGGGCAAGAAGGTCTTGGTGCTGGAGCGGCGCGAGCTCGTTGGCGGGACGGTGGTCACCGAGGATTTCGGCGAGGGGTTCCGGGCTGATACGGTGTGGGCGGGCGGGAGGCTGCGGCCGGATATCATGAGGCACCTGAAGCTGTCGCTGCCTGGTGCCGAGGAGAGGCCCGCGTTGCATTCCATTTTGGAATCTGGTCGGGATGGCAGCCCGACCTGTCTCACGCTGACGGCGGATGCGGCCAAGGCGGCGGAGTGCATCCGGCCGTTCTCGGAGAAGGACGCGCAAAAGTGGCCGGAGTTCGTTGCCTTTATGAATAATTCGGCGCAGATGCTGGACGAGATATACGCGACGATAATGCCGCGCCTGCCAAAGGGTTTCAGCCTGGGCGAGGGTATGGGCCTGGCTGAAGCGGTGCTCGACCTGCGCTTGATGGGGCGCAAGGACATGCTCAAGCTGATCCGGCTCATTCCCATGACGGCAGTGGAATTCCTCGAGGAGTGGTTCGAGTCGGAGGTCGTGAAAGCGGCCGTTGCATTGCTGGCTATCCACGGTGTGACGCTGGGCGTGATGTCCGCCGGGACGGGCTTCACGCTGCTGCACAACTGGATGAACCGCGGCGGGCTGGCGAACGTCAATGCGGGTCGGGCGGGCGAAATCACGCAGGCACTGGCAGACGCGGTCAGGAGGTACGGAGGCGAGATCCGGACCGGTGCAGAGGTGGAAGCGATCCAGGTGGATACGTACGCCTGCAACGGAGTACGGCTGGCTGGCGGAGAGGAAATCACTGCCGGCCGTGTGATCTCCACAGTGGATCCCAAGCGGACCTTCCTGGGCATGGTAGGCGCCGTGAACTTGCCCCCGGAATTCGTGTGGCAGGTGCAGTCGATCAAAATGCGTGGCTCGGTGGCAAAGGTTCACCTGCTCACGGATGGCAAGCACGGCATCCCGGATGGAACATCGGTTGTCGCGCCGTCGCTGAGATATCTTGAAAAGGCCTACGATGCGGCCAAGTACGGGCAAATCTCCGAGAGGCCGTATATCGAAGCGACGACCTACGGAAATGTGGTGTCGATACATATGCAGTTCGTGCCGTACGAATGGATAGGTCAAAGGTCGAAGGTCGAAGGTCAAGGGTCAGAGAGCGGAGGAGTGGAAAAGCTGGCAATCGATACGCTGGCTGAGTTTTGCCCTGACCTGAGGTCATCCATCCTCCGCATCAAAACGCTGACGCCGCAGGACCTGGAAAGCGTCTACGGGCTGACGGAAGGCGATCTGAACCATGGGCAGCTCATGCTCGATCAGTTCCTGTTCATGCGGCCGATCCCCGGCTGGTCCAACCACCGGACGCCCATCGACGGCCTGTATCTTGGCGGTAGCGGCGTGCACGCAGGGGGAGGCGTGAGCGGCGCGGCGGGGAGGAATGCGGCCAGGATGGTGCTGAAAGCCCGAGAAGTATAATGAACGCGAGAATGAGAGGAGGCGGACATGATCCGGCATATCAAGCGAGGGTTGGCGGCTGAGCGAGTGCAGGAAGTGGATGAGCGCGTGCGCGAGAGCGTCGCGCGCATCATCTCGGATGTTGCAAGCCGGGGGGACGCTGCAGTTCGGGAGATCTCCGAGCGTTTCGATCATTGGTCGCCGCCTAGCTTCCGGCTCTCCGAGAGCCAGATCGAGGAAACCATGGCGAGCCTGCCCGAGCAGACGATCGAGGATATCAAGTTCGCGCAGGCGCAGGTGCGGTATTTCGCGGAGGCGCAGCGCAAGGCGCTCCTGGATATCGAGGTGGAGACGTTGCCCGGCGTCTTCCTTGGCCACAAGAACATTCCCGTGGACAGCGTTGGGTGCTATATCCCGGGCGGGCGCTACCCGATGGTGGCTTCGGCTCACATGAGCGTGCTCACGGCAAATGTAGCGGGTGTGAAGCACATTACCGCCTGCACGCCTCCGATCAAGGGTGCGATTCCCGCCGCAACGGTTGCTGCCATGGCGCTCGGCGGCGCGGATGAGATCTACATCCTGGGCGGAGTGCAGGCGATTGCCGCCATGGCGCTCGGCACCGAGACGTTCCGGCCCGTCAGCATGTTGGTCGGCCCCGGAAATGCCTATGTTGCGGAGGCCAAACGCCAGCTCTTCGGCAAGGTAGGCATCGATCTTTTTGCCGGGCCAACGGAAGTATTGGTCATTGCCGATGAATCCGTCGATGCAGAGATGGTGGCGGTGGATCTGCTCGGACAGGCGGAGCACGGGCCGGATTCCCCGGCGATCCTGATCACGACCAGCGAACGCCTCGCAAAGGAGACGATCCAGGAAGTTGAGCGGCAGCTCAAGACTCTGCCGACCGCCGATCTGGCGGGCGCGGCCTGGAGAGACTACGGCGAAGTGATCGTGGTCGATACACTCGATGAGGCTGTGGCGGAGGGTGACCGGGTCGCATCGGAGCACGTCGAGATCCTCACCGAAGATCCGCAATACTTCCTCGACCACATGACCAACTACGGGGCGATGTTCATGGGACCGGAGACGAACGTGGCGTATGGCGATAAGGTCATCGGGACGAACCACACGCTGCCGACTCGCGGCGCGGCGCGCTACACGGGCGGTCTTTGGGTAGGCAAGTACATCAAGACCGTGACCTACCAACACATCACGCCCGAGGCGAGCGTGCGCGTGGGCGAATATGCGTCCCGGCTCTGCGAGCTTGAGAATTTCTGGGGGCACAAGGAGCAGGCGGACCTGCGGCTGCGGAGGTATGGTCGTTCCAAGGCGGTTAAGAGCGGATGAAATTTGGTCTGGTCGAGGAGGGCCGGGTGTATTTCTTGGCCCGTACGAAGTCCCCGGCGCTCTTCCGGGGGTCGAGACCACCAGAAGTAGTGGAACGCCCACCGGCCGGGTTACCCGGCCGGTGGTTTGTTTCTTCAACGCAGCAGCGTAGCAGAGATCAAGAGAGCGCGTGGGTCACAACCGGCTGCAAGGCGGCGCGCCCAGGTGCTGGGGAAAAGGCGCAAGCTGGCGGAGTCTATCGGGACAGGGGCGTTCACATGCCACCCGGCGTATGACAGGTTACTAACGATGTTCGCAGCGCCGTTGTCGAGCGTGGCGCCCGCCTCGGCTAGAGCGCCCGCGTTGAGGCGGATCTCGATGGACGCAACCGCCCGAGCAACGAGTCGCAGGCCATCCATCAGTGCGGGGTCGGCCAACAGAAGGCTCTCCAGCAGGCTGCCCCACGGGAAGTTGATCGTGATATGAGAAGCCAGCCCGTGCAGCTCAACCGGCAATTGCTGGGCGCTGGCGATGACGAACAAGACGTTCCCGGCTTTTGTCCGGGAATGCTGGCGCAGGTTCTCGCGGCAGGCATCGACGCCGATTGCCAGGCAGCCCGAGTGCCGCGCGGCGTGCTCGCAAACGAAGCGACCATCGCCCGTGCCGACATCCAGCAGGATGTGGCGGTAGGCTGCGGCGCGCTCCACCAGGCCGGCAAGGTCCAGTTCACGGGACATTTTGCCGCGGATCGTTTCCATTTTGCTCCTCCATGTCTGTCAGGTGAATGAGCGACAGGCAGGGAGGGGTGGGGCACGGGCGCGGCAAAGCGGACGGCTGCGTCAGGCGCCGTCCAGGTCGTCTGGAATGGGTTTTCTACGGATCAGGGAAAGAGCGACGACGGCCCGCAGGGCCGCACATCGCAGGCGTGCTGCTTTAGCAGAGGATCAACAGGGCGGGCGGGGAAGCAGGGCGTTCATAGGAAGGGCATTATAACAGGCCTCTGCGGCGAGGAGGAGGACGGGATCATGAGAGGAAGTACCAGATGAGGCGCGTTCATAATATGTCTTGCGCGGCTTCGGTTAAAATCATGGAAGGACACGTATGTTAATGGTGCAGGATTCCCGGATACGAATACGGCTGAGCGCCGTCCCTGAGCAACTGGTGGATCGCGACGATTGAGCACTCGGCGCGGAAATCTCCGTGACCGAGCCTGGGCCGTGGGCCTCCTCAGAAGGAGCCTGCGGTCTTTTTATTCACAGACCAGAAGTGAGGCTGTAATGAGTACATTCATGAAGACCGATGAGCACTATGTCCCCGGGTCGCTCACGCTCCCACAGAAATACTACACCTCGGACGAGGTGTTCGAGCGCGAGCAGCAGCGCATTTTTCGCCGGTACTGGTGGTGCGCCGGGCACCAGAGCCGCATCCCGGAGCCGGGCGATTACTTTCTGCTGGACGTCTTCCATGACAGCCTGATCATCCTGCGCGACAGGCAGCGACAAGTACGCGCCTTCTACAATGTGTGCCGGCATCGGGGCACGCGCATCTGTGAAGAAGCTCAGGGCCGCTTCCGCGGAAGCATCCAATGCTCATACCATGCCTGGACGTATGGGCTGGATGGCAAGCTGATCGGCGCGCCGTTCATGAAGGAGATAGAGGATTTCCGATGGGAGGACTATCCGCTGCAGGCCGCGCCGGTCGCCATCTGGGAGGGATTCATCTTCGTACACCTGGGCCAGCAACCGCCGCGGCCGTTCGAGGAGACCTACGCGGCGTTGATGGGCCGCTTCAAGGCCTGGAACATAGAGGGACTGAAGTCCTACCGCCGCATCGCCTATGATGTGAGATCGAACTGGAAATACATCTTCCAGAACTTCAACGAGTGCTATCACTGCCCCACCATTCATCCGTTGCTGAACAAGTTCACCGACTACACGAGCGGCACCAATGACCTGATGGATGGGCCATTCCTGGGCGGGTACATGGATGTGCTCAACGAAAGCATGACGGTCAGCGGCCGCGCGTGCGCCCTTCCCCTGGGCGATCTGGGCCCGGATGCCAGGCGGGCTTATTACTATTCGGTGCTGCCGAACTTACTGCTCAATATCCACCCCGACTATGTGATGTTTCATCTGGTCATGCCCAAGTCGCCCGGTCACAGCATGATCGTCAGCGAGTGGCTGTTCCACCCCGGGGCCTTTGACCGGGAGGATTTCCGTCCGCAAGAGGCCGTGCAGTTCTGGGACGAGACCAACCTACAGGACTGGCACGTCTGTGAGCTGGGACAGTTGGGCGTAAGTTCCCAGGCATATGCGCCGGGCTGGTACACGCCCCGCGAAAGCCTGCTGGCCGCGTTCGATCGGCACTACATTCAGATGATGGAATAACGGCGGGTGTATTCAGATAGGCGCAGTAGCAAGGGAGAGCAAGTCCTGTTGCTCTCCCTTGCTACTGCACGACGTGCCAGGTTTTCAAGCCGCCTGCACGGAGGCGGATTAGAGGGCGTCCTTCAGGGCCTTGACCGGATGCGCCTTGACGATTTTGCGGGCCGGCTTCGCCTTGAAGGTCATCGGCTGCTTGGTGAACGGGTTGATGCCCTGGCGCTCCTGCGTGGCAGGCTTCTCCCGGACATTCAGCCGCACCAGGCCGGGTATCACCAGCTCGCCCGACTGTCCTAACTGCTCCACGGCCATGGAGCTCAGCGTGTTCAGGGTCGCTGTGGCCTGTTTCCGATTCATGCCGGTCTTCTCGGCGAACGTGTTAATGAACTGGGATTTGCTCATTCTCTTGCTGGCCATCATTGGTCTCCTTGATTAGTGGTTGGGTTGCTCCCGCACATGGCGCCGGAGGTCAAGGGTTTCTGGATGACTGGAATGCTGCATGGCGATCACCGTGGAATCAATTTCTTCCACGTCATTAGCGATAAGAACTGAGAGCCCGGTCACGCCGGCCCCCCAGGAGGAATGTCAGGAGGATACCTGCGGCAAAACCGCCGACATGCGCCATGTAGGCCACGCCGCCGCTGCCCGTCTGCGAGGAAGCCGTGAAGGCAGATAAGCTGCTGAATACCTGCAGCAGTATCCAGAACCCGATCACGACGATGGCAGACATCTGGACGACCGCGTAACCGATCAATACGCGCACTCTCTCGCCGGGGAACATGACAATGTAGGCGCCGAGCACGCCGGCGATTGCGCCGGAGGCTCCCAGGTTTGGCACGCTGGAACCGGCGCTGACCATGTATTGCGCGAAGGAGGCCGCGATGCCGCAGACCATGTAGAGCAGCAGGTAACGCAGGTGCCCCAGGCGGTCCTCCACGTTGTCTCCGAAGATAAAGAGATAGAGCATGTTTCCCAGGAGGTGAAGCCATCCGGCATGCATGAACATGGACGAGAATATCGTGATGAAATCCCTGCCCGGATTTGCGGCGAAGCGCGCTGGCACGAAGGCCCATTGCTCGATGAAAGCGTCCCCGGCCCCCAGCTCCACCAGGAAGAAGAGCACGTTCAGCACGATCAGCCCATACGTTACGTAGGGGAAACTTTTACGAGAGCTGTTGTCATCGCCGAGGGGTAGCATGGGTGTCCAGGGTTCCGGGAATGCCCGTTTTGCCTTTAATTTACGAGAATATTAACGTCCTCTCAAAATGCCTGTTATGACGGTCAAATTCGCATCAGGCGTACGGATTCGCTCTCGCCACAACGCGGAAGAACGGTAGATGAAGCCATACGCCACCGCGATAGAGGCCACCGAACCGTCATTTGGAGCCGTTGCCGGATCCTTCAACAGCACGGCGAACAGCCTGGTCCATGCTCCATTGGCGGCCCTCGGCCCAGGCTGCGGTAAGGGCCGGAGCATCCGTTCCACGCTGCAACTCGGCGATGTGCTGCTCATACTCGACACGTTCGGCCTGGGTCATGGGAATGCCGATCCTGTCGCGGAGAGCCTCGGCTGCGCCATACAGCCTTGCCGCCCGCTGGTCGTCTGCCTTCAGCTGGGCCAACAGTGCAAAACATTCCAACTGGTGTGCCACAGCGGCCCGATGACCGATGCGCTGCCACTCTTTGATGGTGCCGCGATACATGGCTTCTGCGCGATCGTACTGGCCCTCATATCGTTCGATGTGTGCAAGCTCACTGTGGACCATATTGATCCGGTGTTGATCCCCGAGGTCCCGGAAGAATGGCTCCACGGACAGGAACTGGCGCCGGGCATCGGTGTAGTCGTGGCGGGCTTTGGCAACCATCGCGGTGGCCATCAGCCCCATGGTCGCGCCCCAATCATCTCCACTTCGCGCCAGGAGATCCTGCCCGCGCTTCACCCGGGCCTGGGCTGCCTCAAAATCACCGGTCGTGGCGCCGATGGCCTGGGCAAAGAGCGACATGGGCAATCCCATTGCCGCTGGGTCTCCGCTCTCATCGGCGGCAGCCAAACCCTCCTCCAGCTTTTCATTTACTTCTTCCAATCTGCCGAGCAGCACCAGCCCGGAGGTCTCAAAGGCGAGCGCCAGCGCGAGCAGGCGTTTATTATCCAGCTGCCGCGCAATGGCGGCTGCGTGCTCCGAGGCCTCGATCGCGCGGATGTTATCACCCTGGCTGTAGGCCAGCATGATCAGGGTTTGCCAAGCCTCCCCCAGCAACAGCAGCCGCCTTGGATCGGTGCTGCCTTGAAACTCGGGAAGCTGTTCGGCGCGACGCAGTGCTTCACGGATCAGGTTGCGGCCCTCCTCCTCGTATCCGCGCCGGTTCCAAAAATACAGGAGGAACTGGGTCAGCTGGAACAAGTCTTCGAGCCGATTCTCAAGAGCCCATTGCGCCGCTGCCCGGAGATTGCCGTGCTCACGGTCCAACCGGTCCACCCATTCGGATGCGCCGAAGCTCCTCAGCCTGGGAGCCGCCTCTCCAGCCAGAGCGTAGAAGTGATCAAAATGAGAACCGCGCGTTGCCTCTGATTCGCCGGTCTCGAGCAGCTTGTCCCGCGCATATTGCCGCACGGTCTCCAGCAGGTGGTAACGGGGCTCGGCTGGCTCGTCATCCATCGTGACCAATGATTTGTTGACAAGCTGAACCAGCAAGTTCAGAACGTCCAGGCTGGAGCAAACCATCTCGGCAGCTTCGAAGGTCCAGCCACTGGCAAAGACCGATAGCTTCCGCAGCAGGCTGCGCTCATCCTCGGAAAGCAGGTCATAACTCCAGTCGATGAGCGCGCGCAGCGTCTGCTGCCTGGGCAGAGCAGTGCGACTGCCGCCCGTCAGGAGGCGGAAGCGATCATCGAGATGCGAGGCGATCTGCTCGGCAGAGAAGGCGGTGACGCGGGCGGCAGCCAGCTCGATACCCAGAGGGATCCCGTCCAGGCGGCGGCAGATCTGCGCGATCGATCCGGCATTTTGCTCGGTGACCGCAAATTTCGGATTGGCGGCACCGGCGCGCTCCATGAACAACTGTGCCGATTCACATTGCACCACCGATGCGCGGCTCAGGGATTCCGCCTCCGGCAGCGAGAGCGGCGGCACGCGGTAGACGGTTTCGCCGCTGATGCCCAGCGCTTCCCGGCTGCTGGCAATGATCTTGAGACAGGCGCTTGCGTGCAGGATCTGGTCCGCCAACTGCGCGCAAGACTCGATCAAGTGCTCGCAATTGTCCAGGATCAGCACCAGCTCCTTCTCACGCAGGTAGTCGATCAGCAGTTCGTCGATGGGCATGCCCAGCTGCTCACGCAGATGGAAGACCGAAGCCACGCTCTGCATCACCAGCGCTGGATCCGTCAGCGGGGCGAGCTCCGCCAGCCATACGCCATCCGGGAAAGAGGGCAGAAGATCAGCGCCCAACTGGAGAGAGAGACGTGTCTTTCCGGTGCCTCCCGGGCCTATCAATGTCAGCAGTCGCGCTGATTCAAAGCGCTGCCGCGCCTCTGCGAGTTCTCGCTCACGCCCAATGAAGCTCGTGAGTTGGACGGGCAGGTTGTTGGGGAAGGCATCAATGGACTTGATCGGAGGGAAGTCGACCGGCAGGGCCGGATCGACAAGCTGGAAGACGTGCTCCGAACGGACCAGGTCGCGGAGACGGTGCTCGCCCAGATCCCGCAGCGATACGGGCCCCGGCAACTGGTCACGGACCAAATGCGCGGTGGTGGTTGAGAGCAGCACCTGCCCGCCGTGCGCGATCGACATCAGGCGCGCCGCCCGGTTCAGCGCGGGTCCGTAGAAGTCACCGCCGCGTTCCTGGGCCTCTCCGGTATGCAGGGCCATCCGGACGCGCAATCCGGGCGGTGCGATCTCGTCCCAATCCGTGCCGGACAGAGTGCGTTGGGCAGCCAACGCGGCATTCACCCCGCTGACGCCCGTTTCGAACACCGCGTGGAAACCGTCCCCGGTGTTCTTGATGACCCGCCCGGCCTGCCCCTCGATCGACTCGCGCACGATATCGTCGTGCCGCGTGAGGGCGCGCTTCATCGCCCCGGGATATTGTTCCCAGAGCTTGGTGCTGCCTTCCAGATCGGTGAATAGGAATGTAACTGTGCCGGAGGGGAGGTTGGTCGACATGGATTACCAGTAAGCGACAGGACCGATAAGCGGCTGCGACGATGCAGAGGCTACCGCACAATTGGCTCCCCGTCAATTCAGTGAAGAGCGACTGGCTACTGCCCGATGCCTAATGCCACTGGCTGCCGTAGCCGTTCGGCCCGGCGATCGGCTTGTCCTCAGCGAAGCGGTGTGGCGAAAATACCGAGATATCGATGGTCTTCGCCTGACCATCCAGTATTAGCTCCGACATGCACAATCCAACTGCGGGTGCGGTCTTGAAGCCGGTTCCGCTAAAGCCGCAGTCCAGGTAGAAGCCGTCGGGGCCGGCTGCGCCCAGCATCGGATGCTGGTCGGGCGTGATGCCGTCGTAGCCTGCATGCGCAGAGTGCAACCCGCCGTACTCCATGGCCGGGATGCGACGGCAGATGCGGTCAATGCCGCGTTCCACGAAACCAGGGCGGGCATGGTCTGCATCGCTGTCCGGCGATTCCCCCAGGGGGTTGCCATCCTCCAGGCCGATCAGCGTCAGGCTGCCTTCCGGGCGGAAGTACATTTCGTTCGTGAAGTCGATGACGGTTGGGTGTGCCGGGCCCACTTGCGGGGGGCGCACCACGAACATCGTCTCGTGCCGCCATGTATCATAAGGGAGGTCGAGGCCGACTATGTCATTGAGCCTGCCTGCCCATGCGCCGGCCGCGTTCACGACGATGGGCGCGCTGAACGCGCCTTGTGACGTTTCCACTCCGGATACGCGGCCGCCGTGAGCAGTGATCTCTGTGACTGCGCAGTCCTGAACGAGCTGCGCGCCCTTTGCACGCGCGGCGTTCAGCAGCGCATTTGCGGTGTCACTGGGCATCGCGTACCCCGACTCCGGTTCGTAGGCCGCCACTTCGACATCCTCCGTGGAGAAAGACGGCGCCAGCCTCTTCAGGTCATCGCCGTCGATCAGAAATTCCGGCACTCCAAGCTGCCTGTGCATGGCAACGTTGGCTTTCAGCCGCTCGATGTCGGACGGGCCTACGAGTTGGACAAAACCGGTGCGTGTGAACCCGCATTCCCCGCCGACCATCTCCTTCCAGTTCCGGAAGTATTGAAAGGAAAGCCATGCCAGCTCTGTATCCTGGCGCACGTCGTAGTGCATGCGCACAAGACCGCTGGAGCGCCCGGTTGCGCCCGCTGCGACGAATTTCTTCTCGAGCACGAGGGCTTTGACGCCGCGCTGCGCCAGGTGGAAGGCGAGACTCGCCCCCTGCACTCCTGCGCCGATGATGATGACGTCTGCTGTAGTGGACATGCTAGCCTACCGTTGTGGTGATCACGCGCCGCGCACCGGCAGACATCAGACAGTCTCTGATCGCGCTGACGCTCGCTGCAGACGGCTCTGCCAGCGCGATCATGTTTCCGCCGCGTCCCGCGCCGCTGAGCTTCGCGCCGAGCGCGCCTGCGTCGCGTGCCGCCTCGATGAGCCGCTCCAGCTCCAGCGAGGACATGGTCATATGCTGGAGCAGGTCCTGGTTCTGATCCATGAGCTCTCCCAACGCCCGGATCTTCCCGTATTCGATCGCGCGCCGCGCTTCGTCGACGATCTGCCCGACGCGGGTGAAGATGGCATCCCAGGTGCGCCGGTCCTTCTCCCACAGGCTGCGCAGGTCGGCTACCGCCTCCCGGGTGGAGGCTGCGACGCCGGTATCGCCGATCACGATGGTGAAAGGCTTGCGCGGCTTGAAGGTCTTGATCGGTTGTCCGCGCAGGAAATACACCGGCTTGGCATAGGTGATGACCGTGTTGTCGATGCCCGACGGCGTCCCGTGGTACACCTTCTCCATCTCAAACGCCAGCCGGTTGACCTGATCGTCGGAGGCAGGTTGGCCGATATAGGCGCAGAGCGCACGCGCCAGTGCCACGGATACCGCGGCCCCCGATCCTAGCCCCGAGGCGACGGGGATGGTCGACCGGATCCGTATGTTGATGTTCGGGCAGGGATCCACACCCAGCTCGGAAAACAGCGTCCGCAGGGACGCAGCCAGCGGGTGATCGAACTCGACTTCCTTCAGCTCGGCCTTCAGTCGTATATCCGGGGCGTCGATCCACACGCCCCGATATTCCGAGGGCCAAACCTCGACCTCTGCCCGGACCTGCGTGACAGGCACGGCCAGCGCCGGACGGCCATAGACGACGGCGTGCTCGCCGAACAGGATGATTTTGCCAGGGGCAAGTGCGGAGTTCACGACAGGTAAAAAACGGTGAGGACCACGAGTGCCCAGAGCAGCAGGCCGATCTGGAATGGCCGGTCGGACAGCAGGATCTCTTCCGGCGCGCCGCCGTCGTGCTTCACCTGCACAAGGTAGAGATAGCGGAAGATGGCGTAGACGACGAACGGGATGCTTAGCATCATGCTGTGGTTGGCGGGCACGTTAGGCGCTGAGAACGTGTAGAAGGAATAGGCGACGATCGTCGTCGCGGAGACGATCACGATGTACTGGTCGAGAAGTGGGATCGTGTAGCCGTGCAGAACCTTCCTGTGCGAGCCCGCATCGTCCGTGAGCAGGGCCAGTTCTGCGCGCCGTTTGCCAAAACCCAGGTAGAGCGAGAGGAGCGTCATCACCACATACAGCCACGGCGAGAAGCGTTCGACGTGGATCAGCGCCACGCCGGCTGCCACCCGCAGGACGAAACCGGCAGCCAGGATCAGTACGTCCACGATCAGGATGTGCTTCAGCCACTTGGAATAGGCGAGGTTCAGGACGAAATATGTCAGCTCAACGATGCCAAACGCCGGTGAGAGCAGCCAGCCGAGCCCCAGGCTGATGATGACCAGCGCCACACCGGCTGCCCAGGCCACGCCCACCGGCAGCTTGCCCGAGGCGATGGGGCGATTCCGTTTCTCCGGGTGTTCCCGGTCGGCTTCGACATCCGAGAGGTCGTTGAAGATGTAGACCGCCGAGGAGATCAGGCAGAACAGCACGAAGCCTGCCAGTGTGCGTAGCAGGGGAATCGGGGAAAGGAGCTGCTTGTCGAAGACCAGCGCAGCGAAGATAAAGACGTTCTTCGGCCACTGGCGCGGCCGCATTGTTTTGAGCAGTGCCCCGAGCATGGGGCAATGATAATCGAGATTCAAGAATCGAAAATCGAGAATCGAGAGTGGAGAATCGTGCTCTGCCCGACTAAAGACCCTCGATTCTCGCCTCTCGAATTACAATCCAGCCATGCCGAAAATGCGGCTGGACGTGCTGCTGGTGGAGCGGGGCCTGGCCGAATCGCGCGCCAAGGCGCAGGCGCTCATCATGGCGGGTGAGGTGCGAGTCGGGGGTGAGGTGGAACTGAAGCCCGCTGCCTCAGTGGACCCGGATGCACAGGTGGAGGTGGAGCAGGGGCCGCGCTTCGTCTCACGCGGCGGGGAAAAGCTGGATGCGGCGCTGGATGCGTTTCACATCGGCGTATCCGGCCGCATCTGTGCGGATGTCGGCGCCTCCACTGGCGGCTTCACCGATTGCCTGTTGCTGCGCGGGGCGGCGAAGGTCTATGCCATCGACGTGGGCAAGGGCATCCTCCATTGGAAGATCCGCAACGACCCGCGCGTGGTGGTAATGGAAGACACCAACGCGCGCTACGTGGAGTCGCTGCCGGAGCCGGTCTCACTTGTCACCATTGACGTTTCATTTATCTCGCTGAAGATACTGCTGCCCGTTGTGAAAGGTTGGCTCCTTCCTGCTTCTTCCGACGCGGCAGACGGGAATCAGGCGGAGACGAGAACTGAAGTCATCGCCCTCATCAAGCCCCAGTTTGAGGCCGGGCGCCAGGACGTGTCGCGCGGCGACGGCGTTATTCGCGACCCGTTCATCCACCAGCAGGTGCTGACCAGCGTGCTGGCCTTTGCGCAGTCTCACGGCTTCGGCGTGCGCGGCCTGATCCGCAGCCCACTGCTGGGCCCGAAGGGGAATGCTGAATTCCTGGCATGGCTGGAGGCAGGCGGAGAGGCGGGGGATGTGCAGGGATTGGTGGAGAGGGTGATGGAGGGAGGGTAGCCATTACCTACCCCCTCCGCCTCCGGCACCTCCCCCAGATGAGTGTACAGTTTCAATCCGGATAGAGCCATTACATGCTCATTTGGGGGAGGAAGGAGTGGTGGCATTTGGTGGGGCTGACCGCTGCTAGCCCCGCCGGGGCGGGGTCCCCGCTTCGCTTCGACTGTCAGCTATGCTATACTCCCGACCGCAATGACCGCCCATATCCGCAATTTCTGCATCATCGCGCACGTGGACCACGGAAAATCCACGCTGGCGGATCGCCTATTGCACCTGACCAACACGGTATCAGACCGCGATACAACCGAGCAAATCCTGGACACGATGGACCTGGAGCGCGAGAAGGGCGTGACGATCAAGGCCTCTGCCGTGCGCATGAACTACACTGCGAAGGACGGCAATGCGTACGAGCTCAACCTGATCGATACGCCGGGACACGTGGATTTTGGCTATGAGGTCAGTAGAGCACTGAAGGCTTGCGAGGGCGCGGTATTGGTGGTGGATGCCACGCAGGGCATCGAGGCACAAACGCTGGCGAACCTGTACCAGGCGCTGGATGCCGACCTGGTCATCATCCCGGTGATTAACAAGATCGATCTTGCTTCCGCCCGCCCGGACGAGGTGGCGGAGGACATCGCTTCGCTTCTGGGCACGGAAGCGGCGAGCGTGATCCGCATCTCGGCCAAAGAAGGCGTGAACGTAGACCAGGTGCTGGAGGCCATCGTCCAGCGCGTGCCCCCGCCGAAGGACGATACCTCCTCTCCTCTCCGCGCGCTGATCTTTGACTCCCACTATGACTCATACAAGGGCGCCATCGCCTACGTGCGCGTGTTCGAAGGCAGCATCAAGCCAACGGACACGCTGCACATGTTCGCCACGCGGGCCGACCTGAAGCCCGTGGAGATCGGCATCTTCGCGCCGGGCATGAAGCCGGCGCAGAGCCTCTCAGCGGGCGAGGTCGGCTATATCGCAACCGGGCTGAAGACCGTACACGACTGCCGGGTGGGCGACACCATCACGCTGGCCTCCGCACCGGCCCCGGAGCCGCTGCCTGGCTATCGCCACCCCAAGCCAATGGTCTTCGCGGGCATCTACCCGGTGGAAGCCGACGATTACCCCGAGCTGCGCGAGTCGCTTGACAAGCTGCAACTCAACGACGCCTCGCTGACCTTCGAGCCCGAGACCTCGCAGGCGCTGGGCTTCGGGTTCCGTGCCGGGTTCCTCGGGCTGTTCCACATGGAGATCATCCAGGAGCGGATCGAGCGCGAGTATTTGCTGGATGTGCTGTTCACCGCGCCCTCGGTCGAATATGAGGTCGGCCTCATCGACGGCTCGACGCTGCTGGTGGATTCCCCCGCCGAGCTGCCTGACGAGAGCAAGATCGTTGAGATCCGCGAGCCGTGGATGACCATCGAGATCATCACGCCGACGGAATTCTACGGGCCGATCATGGAACTGGTGACCGGGCGGCGCGGCATTTACAAGTCACAGGAATATCCCGCGCCTCATCGTGTGCAGCTCAACTTCGAAATACCCCTCTCGGAGATCATCGTCGACTTCTTCGATGACTTGAAGTCGCGAACCAAGGGCTACGCCTCGCTGGACTACCAGTTCCTGGAGTACCGGCCAGAGGATTTGCAGAAGCTGGAGATCTTGGTGAACGGCGAGCCGGTCGATGCGCTGGCGGCCATCGTCCACAAGAAGGACGCGTTCCACAAGGGCCAGCGGCTCATTACCAAGCTGAAGGAGATCATCCCCCGCCAGCTCTTCGACGTGGCGGTGCAGGCGGCGGCAGGCGGGCGCGTGATCTCGCGCGCCAACGTAAAGGCCACACGCAAGGACGTGCTGGCGAAATGTTATGGCGGCGACATTACCCGCAAGAAGAAACTGCTGGAGAAGCAAAAACGCGGCAAGAAGCGGCTGAAGATGGTGGGGAACGTGGAAATCCCGCAGGAAGCCTTCATGGCCGTGCTGAAGCTGGAAGAGGATTAGAAGCTATCAGCGATAGAATCTTAACCACAGACGATTTGCTTGGCAAATCGCACAGATGAACCCATAGCTTGATGAAGGTGCTGTTCTTCTATTTCCAATCCTATTTATCTGTGTTCATCTGTGGTAAATCTCCCGCCTCCTGTCTTAGGCCGGCCTGATCGGAATATGCATTCATGCCCTCATTCTTGAAAGACGCCAAACGCTGGCTGCCCGGTGCTCTCATCAGCATCGTACTGATCGGCGCGATCCTGTACTTCGTCGATATCCCCAGGGTGCTGCTTGCCATCACATCGGCGAATTATGCCGTGCTGGCCGTTGCAACCGTGCTCGCATTCGCCTGGATGTTCCTGCGCGCCGTGGTCTGGCGCACGCTGCTGCGGGACCGCCCGACCTATCGCGACACCCTGATGTCGCTGGGCGAAGGCTATCTCCTCAACAATATCCTGCCGTTCCGCCTCGGCGAGATCGGGCGCGTCTACATGCTCAGCCGCAAGAGCGGGCTGCCGTTCGCCGAGGTGTTGCCGAGCGTCTTTATCGAGCGTGCTGTGGATATCGCCTTCACGGTTGGCATCTTCCTGGCCTCACTGCCGTTCATCACCGGCACGTCGGGCGCGGGCCGCATTGGCGGCATCATCGGCATTCTGGTGGGCCTTGGATTGTTGGGCATGTATCTCCTCGCCCGCAATGACCGTTGGGCGCTGGATACCTTTCATCGGTTGAGCGCGCGCTGGCCCAGGCTGCAGCGGCTGGGCGGCGGCATCCTGGAACCGTTCCTGGCAGGCCTGGTCGTCCTGACGGACGGCTGGGTGTTTGCCCGCTTCCTCTTCTACATGACGCTCAACTGGCTGCTGGCGATCGTCAACTATTACCTCATCATCCTGGCCTTCTTCCCGCAAACGCAGATCACCTGGGCCATGTTCGGGCTCGGTGCCGCGGCGCTGGGAGGGGCGGTGCCCTCGCTCCCCGGCGCGGTCGGGACATTCGAAGGCGCTTTTGCCGGAGCTCTCACGCTTCTTACCGGCGACCCGTCGACCTCGCTCGCAGTGGCGTTGGTATCGCGCTTCCTGAACTACCTGACCAGCTTCACCATCGGCGGCTACGCGTTTGCGAAGGATGGGCAGTCGCTTTCAGCGATCTATCACGAGCTGGTGAACCTGCGGACCAAAGAAAAGTCCTATGATTCCACTGTATGACACGCTGCGCCCGCGCAGGTTCCCGGTCGTCAACGTGCTGCTGATCGCCCTCAACGCCCTGGTCTTTCTTTATGAGCTGACGCTCAGCCCGGCCGCTTTGGATCGACTGACCCGGGTCTGGGGACTGATTCCTGCACAATGGATCGCTCATCCACTAGCTGCATGGGGAACGCTCTTCGCCTCCATGTTTCTGCACGGCGGCTGGTTCCACATCGTCAGCAATATGTGGGTGCTCTATCTCTTCGGAGATAATGTAGAGGACCGCCTGGGCCGCGCTCGCTATCTGGTCTTTTATCTGCTGGGCGGCCTGGCGGCTGCACTGCTGCAGGTGTTCGTTTCGCCCGCCAGCGAGATACCCATGATCGGGGCCAGCGGCGCCATTGCCAGCGTACTCGGTGCTTACCTGATCCTGTACCCCTTCGCGCGTGTCGCCAGCCTGGTGCCGGTCTTGTTCATCTTCACGATCATCGAGATCCCGGCTGTGATCTTTCTGCTCTTCTGGCTGCTCCTGCAACTGTTCTCCGGCTGGCTTGCCCTGCGAGGCGCCGCCGGAAGCGGCATCGCCTGGTGGGCGCATGTGGGCGGTTTTGTGTTCGGCATGGCTGCTGCCGGTCTGTTCGCACGCCGGCGCGCGTATCCCTGATAGACTCCTTGAGGGATGGCCAGGGAACATCGACGCGAGGCATGGGAGACACTATGGCACTGAGTTATCTGGTTACCGGGGGCGCCGGGTTCATCGGCTCGAACTTCGTTCACAGGCTTCTGAAACGCGGCGAACAGGTCACGATCTATGACAACTTAAGCCGCGCCGGGGCGCCCCGGAACCTGACCTGGCTGGAGCAGGAGTTCGGCAGGGATTCCTTCCGCTTGATCGTCGGCGATATCCGCAATGCGGACCTGCTGGCAGAGAGTGCCCGCGATGCCGACGTCATCGCTCACCTGGCGGGGCAGGTTGCGGTAACGACCTCGGTCACCGATCCTCGCCAGGACTTTGAGTGCAATGCCCTCGGTACGTTCAATGCGCTGGAGGCCGCCCGCCTGTCACGCCGCGATCCCGTCTTCCTGTATGCCTCGACCAACAAGGTCTACGGCGGCATGGAGGATGTGCCGGTGGTTGAGGATGCCACGCGCTGGCGCTACGCCGACCTGCCAAATGGCTGCCCCGAAACGCAGCCGTTGGATTTCCACTCGCCATATGGCTGTTCCAAGGGCGCCGGCGACCAGTATGTTCGCGATTATGCCCGCATCTACGGGCTGCGCTCCGTTGTTTTCCGGCAGTCCTGCATCTATGGGCCGCGGCAGTTCGGCGTCGAAGACCAGGGCTGGCTGGCATGGATGACCATCGCCGCCGTCATTGGGCGGCAGATCACCATCTACGGCGACGGAAAGCAGGTGCGCGATGTGCTGCACGTGGACGACCTCTTGAACGGCTATGACCTGGCGGTCTCGAAGATCGGGGCGGCCGCCGGGCAGATCTACAACATGGGCGGCGGTCCGCGCAACGTATTGGCTGTCTGGTCTGAATTTGGCCCGCTCCTGGAGAGATTGCTGGGTCATCAGATCCACGTCGGGCACTCGGATTGGCGTCCGGGCGACCAGCGCGTTTTCTACGCGGATACAGGCAAGGCGAGGGAAGAACTCGGCTGGGAGCCAAAGATCGACCTTGAGCGGGGCATCGAAGCGCTCTTCCGGTGGGTGAATGAGAACCAGGGGCTTTTTGAGGATTTGTAGTAGAGGCCGCGCAAGCAGCCGGATCGGGAGAGCAGCCGTGTGGCTGCTCTCCCTTCATTAGAGAACCATCTGAGTTGCCCGCCTCAACCTACAGGGCTGGCTGGAATCGGCTGTATAATGCCGGGGTGCTTAAAACGGCTGACATTCGTGCAGAGGATTTGAAAAGCGGGCAAAGACAGGGACTCGCAGGCTGGATCGCGGCGCGCTACACACGTTCAGCGTTGTGGACCTTGTTCCTGATGTGCGCTCTCCCCCTGCATTTCTGGACTCTCATCCTGGCGTTCCGGGATATCTCCTGGCTGACGGACCGGACGAACGCCTGGGATGCTGTCGGCGTGGTTGCCTACGGTCTGATGTTCGCTCTGGTGGAGAGCATCGTTTTGTTTGTTATCGCGGCGCTGCTTGGATACCTCGTACCGGGCCGTTGGGACCCCGACCATCGGATCACATTTCTCACCGTGCTGGTGTGGATGCTTTCCATCTGGGCCATGCTCGACCAGCTCTATTTCATGGTCGGCGGCTGGATGCCCGGCTGGTTGATCACTGCCCTGGTGAACAGCGGTCATCCGGCGCGGCTCTTTTACGTATTGCTGGTGGCAGTGGTCGGCCTTTCCATCGTCGTGCCGGCCATGCTTGTGATCCGCTCGGAGCGTGCCTGCAAGGTCGTGCGGGGATTGATAGACCGGCTGTCCATTCTAATGATCTTCTATCTTGTGTTGGATGCGATTGGACTGGCAATCGTTCTCTTCCGCAATATTTAGGACAGCTGATGTATGACCGCTAGCGTGAATCGCCGGGACTTTCTTCGGCTCGCCGGCCTGCTGCCCCTGAGTCTTGCTGCACCACGTTGGGCCAGCAGCTTATCGGCGCCATCGAGCCAGAAGAATGTGATCGTGGTCGTCTTTGACGCGTTCTCGGCTCTCAATATCTCGCTCTATGGTTACCCGAGGGAGACCACGCCGAACCTCAGGCGGCTGGCGCAGCGTGCCATCGTCTATCACAACCATTATGCAGCTAGTAATTTCACGACTTCGGGCACGGCTTCGCTTCTCACGGGGACATTGCCTTGGACACACCGGGCACTGCTACCAAACGGCAAGGTCACGGAGCATTTTCTACACCGTAACATATTCCGCGCGCTCCCGGACTACTATCGGCTTGCCTATACCCACAATAGTTGGGCCTTTACCTTGCTGAATCAATTCTGGCAGGATATCGACGAACTAGTTCTTCCGCGAAGATTGTTTCTTGCTTCAATTGATAATTCGATAGGGGTGTTGTTCCGGAATGATGGTGACCTTTCATCCCTAAGTTGGACTAGAGACACAGACATCACAAGCGGCTACGCCTACTCGCTATTGTTGTCACATCTTCTGACTCCAATTCAAGAGCGCCAAATAGCATCCGTCGCTGATCACTTTCCTCGCGGCCTCCCGACTAGCTTTGATGACCGAACAGGCTTCCTTCTCGAAGATGCCATCGCTTGGCTGCGAGACCGATTAGGTTCTTTGCCCCAACCCTTCTTCGGGTATCTTCACTTTCTGCCGCCGCACTCCCCCTATAGAACTTCATCCGAGTTCTATCGGAGGTTTGCACACGATGGATTCCGGCCGATGGACAAACCTCTGGATGTGTTTGCAACGAAGGGTACCAGTCCAGAGACACTAGCCCTCCGCACGTCGTACGATGAATACATCCTTTATGTGGATCAGAGCCTCGGGGTATTCTTTGATTTCCTCAAGGTGTCGGGCCTCCTCGATACTACTTGGGTGGTCCTGACAACCGACCATGGGGAAATGTTTGAGCGGGGTATGGCAGGTCATGGTAATCCGAGCCTGTACCAGCCGCTAATCCGTGTTCCGCTCATGATTTTCGAACCGGGACGACAGGTTGGGCAGCAGGTTCAGATTCCTACAAGTGCATTGGACTTGTTGCCAACCCTTGCACACATCACTGGGCATAGCATTCCGGATTGGGCGGAGGGTCAGATCCTCCCGCCGTTTGCCGAAGCGAACGCAGAGCGTAGCATTTATGCGGTATTGGCAAGAAAGAATGATCCTTCCGCGCCGCTAACCATTGCCTCCACTGCCTTGATCAGGGCCAATTACAAACTTCTGTATTACTTTGGATACAGGAGCCCAGACGTCAAAGAGCTGACAAAGTTGTATGATGTCATGGCGGACGCAGAAGAAATGATCGATCTTTCTGCCTCCAGGCAAGATGTGACACAACAAATGCTCAATGAATTGAAGGCCATGATTACAAGAGTCAATAAGCCCTATGTCTGAGCATCCGAATGCCAATCGCGATTCTCTTGGATTTCTTCGGCTTCAGGATCAAATAGGAATGATATCGAGCATCAATCGCCGGGACTTTCTCAAGTTAGCCGGCCTCCTTCCTTTGAGCCTGGCCGCGCCGCGTTGGACCGGCAGATTATCAGCTCCTGCAAGCCGGAAGAATGTGGTCGTCATCGTCTTTGACGCGTTCTCGGCTCTCAATATCTCCCTCTATGGTTACGCGCGGGACACCACGCCGAACCTCAAGAGGCTTGCGAAGCGTGCCGTCGTTTATCACAATCATTATGCGGGCAGCAATTTCACCACGTCGGGCACTGCCTCTCTTCTCACTGGAACTTTGCCGTGGACTCACCGGGCGCTCCAGCCCGATGGGCGTGTATCCCGATCCTTCGAGACACGCAGCCTCTTTGATACGTTCGGCGATTACTATCGCGCGGCCTATACCCACAATTCATGGGCTTATACTCTGTTACAGCAGTTCCACCCTGCCATTGAGCAGTTGGTGCCGGTGAGAAAGCTGTTTCTGGCTTACTACGACGGTTTCGTCGAGTCCCTCTTTGGCAAGGATGATGATGTCGCCTCTGTGAGCTGGGCCCGTGATATCAAATTGCAGGACGGGTACTCCTATTCCCTCTTCCTGTCACAGATCTACAAGGCATTGGCTGATCGCCAGACCGCGAGTCGGATGCTGGAATTCCCGCGTGGGTTGCCGCGGCCGAGCCTGAGCACGGGAGGTGATTTCATCCTGGAGCAGGCGATTGACTGGGTAGGCAGTCTCGTTACTGCCATCCCCAGGCCATTCCTCGGCTATTTCCACTTTCTGCCTCCCCATGATCCATACAATACATCTCGGCAATTCTTCAATGCGTTCCGGCGCGATGGCTACGAGCCGGGAGTCAAGCCGGTCGACATCTTTGCGACCCAGGTCTTTGAGGCTGACGATCTGAGGCGTCTGCGACGGGAATATGACGAGTACATCCTTTATGTCGATAGCCAGTTCCAAAGGTTCTACAACGCTTTGGAGCAGTCCGGCCTGCTCGACAATACATGGCTGATTCTGACCTCCGATCATGGGGAGTTGATTGAGAGAGGGATCATGGGGCACGGCTCCAACGCCCTCTACCAGCCTTTGGTACGTATCCCCTTGATGATATTCGAGCCAGGCGGGCGCGTCGGGATGGATATCCACGCGCCGACCAGCGCAATCGACTTGCTGCCCACTTTGGCTCACATCACCGGTCACTCGATCCCTGATTGGGCTGAGGGTGCTATCTTGCCGCCTTATGCGGCTTCGGGCTCTGATCCCGATCGGCCGATCTACGCAGTCAAGGCGGCAGCCAACGATCCATCAACCGCGCTCACGCATGCCTCGACCATGTTGGTGCGGGGCCGCCATAAGCTCCTGTATTACTTCGGCTACCCGAGCCAGGGCGTCGATGAGCTTGTGAAACTCTATAATGTGCAGGCCGATCCGGAGGAGATGTTTGACCTCTCGGGCATTCGCAGGGATCTGGCGGGTGAACTCCTCAATGAGCTGAAGTCAAAATTGGCGGAAGCCAATGGACCGTATGTATGACCTCCCGTTTTAGTCGACGCGATTTCATGAAGTTCGCCGGCCTCCTTCCTTTGAGCCTGGCCGCCCCGCGCTGGGCGAGCGGGTTGTCCGCGCCGTCCGACAAACAGAACGTGATCATCGTCGTGTTCGACGCTTTGTCGGCCTTCGATATCTCGGCTCTTGGCTACCAGCGCGATACGACCCCCAATATCCGGCGGCTGGCAAAGCGTGCCATCGTTTATCACAACCATTATGCGGGCAGCAATTTTACAACCTCGGGGACTGCCTCGCTCCTGACCGGCACGCTGCCGTGGACCCACCGGGCCATCGAGAAGAACGGCAAGGTCGCGCCCGCGTTCGTGAGCCGCACGATCTTCGATGTGTTCGAGGATTACTTCCGGATCGCGTATACCCACAACGAATGGGCGTTCACGTTGCTCAACCAGTTCCACCGTGACGTCGACGAGCTGGTTGCAAGGCAGAAGCTATATCTGAAGACCTACGATACTTTGCTCAGTTCCCTGCTTGGCAACGACGAGGATATTGCCTCTGTGAGCTGGGTGCGCGATATGGGGGTCGGCGATAACCACGCATACTCGCTCTTTTTGTCTCATCTTCACGACGCGCTTCCTAACAAGGCTGTTGCCAGGCTGCGGCCCGAGTTCCCACGCGGCCTGCCGACTTCCGGCGGTGACGATGCCTTCCTGCTGGAGCAAGCCGTGGACTGGGTGGGGCATGCCCTGAGCACGGTTTCGCAGCCATTCCTGGGGTACTTCCACTTCCTGCCTCCGCATGCCCCATACAATGCGCCGCTCGAATACGCGGATCGCTTCAAGGGTGACGGGTTTGAACCGGTCGAGAAGCCCGTCGATCCGTTCGCGATCGATGGCGTGGTCAAATATCCCAACAGATTTCGGACCCAATACGATGAATTCATTCTCTATATGGACCGCGAATTTGCGCGGTTTTATGACCTCCTGAGCAGGAACGGGATCCTGGATAACACCTGGTTGATCCTTACCTCCGATCATGGTGAGATGTTTGAGCGCGGAATTGTCGGTCACAGCGCCCATGTGCTGTACGAGCCGGTGCTGCGCATTCCGCTGATGATATTCGAGCCGGGCCGAAAAACGGGATTGGATGTCCGGAGCCCGACCAGCGCTCTGGACCTTCTCCCGACGCTTGCACACCTGACCGGCCACCCGATTCCATCCTGGTCGGAGGGGGTTGTCCTTCCCCCATTTGCGTCCGCGGAGCAAGAGCTTGATCGGAAGCTGTACTCGATCCGCGCCACGAGAAACAAGCCCGAAGCCCCGCTCACCGAAGCCTCCGTGGCATTGATGGATGGGCAATACAAGCTGCACTACTATTTTGGCTATTCCAGCCTCAAGCTCCCCGACACGGTCAAGCTCTTCGACATTCAGGCCGATCCCGAGGAGCTAAAGGATCTTTTCCTCACGAAAAAAGAAGTTGGTTCCGTGCTCCTGGACCACCTTAAGCAGAAGCTTGCGGAAGTAAATCAACCCTATGTCCGGTAACATCAGCAGCGATCGACGCCTTGACATACAAGGCCAAATTGACAGAGACTTCACTTGCTCATCGGGCAATCTGGCGTTTGGCGTCTTTGGGATGGGCCTGTCATGAACGGAGCCATCCATCGCCGGGACTTTCTGAAGCTGGCCGGCTTCCTTCCTTTGAGCCTGGCCGCGCCGCGCTGGGTAAGCGGGTTATCCGCCCCATCGACGCAGCAGAACGTCATCGTGGTGGTGTTCGACGCCTTCTCTGCCTTCGATATCTCCCTGTACGGCTATCAGCGGGACACGACGCCGAACCTCCGGCGGCTGGCAAAGCGGGCTATCGTCTATCACAACCATTATGCGGGCAGCAATTTTACAACCTCGGGTACCGCCTCTCTCCTGACCGGGACCCTGCCGTGGACCCATCGGGCGCTCCGCCCCAAGGATCCGGTCGCCAGGCCGTTCGTTACGCAGAATCTCTTCAGCACCTTCGACGACTATTTCCGGCTGGCCTACACTCACAACGGTTGGGCCAATATCCTGCTCGAGCAGTTCGAGAGCGTGATGAATGAGCATGTGCCGTGGAAGAGTCTGTTCCTCGGCTCTTACGATGCCTTTGTGGAGAGCCTGTTCCAGCGGGATGAGGACATCGCCTCCGTGAGCTGGACGCGCAACCTGAACCTCCACGAGGACGGTTACGCGTACTCATTGTTCTTTTCCCATCTCTACGAGATCCTCCAGGCGGGCAGTTACAAAGACCTCAAGCGCATGTTCCCGCGCGGCCTGCCTTCCACGGGAGATGTGGGCGCGTACTTCATCCTCGAGCGCGCCATTGACTGGCTGGGGCGGCGATTGATGCATGTCCCGCAGCCGTTCCTGGGCTACTTCCACCTCCTGCCCCCGCACGGACCGTACAACACCGAGCTGGACTTCTATAATCATTTTCGCGGCGACAGCCTCAAGCCGCCGGACAAGCCTGCCGACGTTTTCACCGAGGATGTCTCCGACGAGACGCTACTCCGGCGGCGCACCGAGTATGATGAGTTCATCCTGTACGTGGATCGCGAGTTCGGCCGTTTCTATGACTCGCTGGAACAGGCCGGGCTGCTGCAGAACACCTGGCTTGTCTTCACCTCGGATCACGGCGAAATGTTCGAGCGCGGCATCAGTGCACACAGCACCAATGCCCTCTACCAGCCCGTCATCCGCATCCCCCTGCTGGTCTTCGAGCCGGGGCGGCAGGTCGGCGCTGACGTATACACGCCCACCAGCGCCGCGGATATCCTGCCGACCCTGGCGCAGGTGACCGGCCATCCCGTGCCTGCGTGGACCGAGGGGACCGTGCTGCCGCCGTATGCTTCCGGCGCCCCGGACCCGAACCGACACATTTACGTTGTGCGTGCCGCCCGGAATCTGGAGGACCAGCCGCTGACCACGGCTTCCACCATGCTGCTCAGGGATCGCTACAAGCTGTTGTATTTCTTCGGCTATCCGGAGCGCGGCGTTCAGGAAATGGTCAAGCTCTATGATCTTAAGACAGATCCCGACGAGCTGGTGGACCTCTCCTCCACTCGCAAGGATGTCGCTGCCTCGCTGCTGGCAGAACTGAAGGCAAGATTGAACGAGGTCAACAAGCCTTACTTATAGATCGCAGCGCCCCGGTTATTCGGAATACCAGGAGTGTTCGCATGAACGGTTCGGTCAATCGACGCGATTTCCTGAGGATGGCGGGCTTGCTCCCGCTCGCCGCCGCGGCGCCGGGCCTGCACCATGTGCTGACTCAGCCGCCGGCAGCACGAACGGGAGCGCAGAACATCATTGTCGTCGTATTCGACGCGTTCTCTGCATACAACATCTCCTTGTATGGTTATAGCCGGCAGACCACTCCGAATCTGGCGCGGCTGGCGAAGCGCGC
>DATKAF010000197.1:0-11371 GCA_035498395.1 Anaerolineales bacterium | reverse complement strand
GGCGGTACGAAGGTGAGTTGTGCAGAGGTGTCACGTCGACAAGGATAAGATCGGCGCGGCGACCGGCCGTCAGTGAGCCGGTAAGATGCCCGATGTGCAAGGCTTGCGCCCCCAGGCGGGTTGCCATCAGCAAGGCCGTGGATGCCGGCAGGGATGTCGGGTCGTTGGTTACCGCCTTCGCCACGAACGCTGCCAGACGCACCTCCTCGAACATGTCCAGGTCGTTGTTGGAGGCGGGGCCGTCGGTCCCGATGCCGACGTTCAGGCCTGTCTCCAGCATCTTCATGACAGGCGCGAAACCGGATGCCAGCTTCAGGTTTGATGATGGGTTGTGCGAGACGCCCGCGCCCGCGTGCAGCAGCGTCCTCATTTCACCGGTGTCAATGTGTACGCAGTGGGCAGCGATCACCTTTGCCTCGAACAGGCCCTGCTTCTTCACGTACGGGATCACCGGCATGCCGTGCTCCGCGCGCATATTGTCTACTTCATAGCCTGTCTCGGCAATGTGGATGTGTAGCGGCACATCGAATTCCCGGGCGAGCTCTGCGGTCGATCGCAGGATCTCCGCTGTGCAGGTGTAGGGTGCGTGCGGCGCTACGGCTGGCACGATCAGCGGGTGTCCCTTCCAGCGCTGGATGAAGTCGCGTGCACGCGCCAACGAATCTTCATAGGATTCGGCATCCGGCGCTGGAAACTTCATGACCGTCTGCCCGCAGACAGCCCGCAGGCCCGCCGCCGCGGCAGCCACCGCAACGTCCTCCTCGAAGTAGTACATGTCATTGAAGGTGGTCACGCCGCTGCGGATCAGCTCGGCGCAGGCAATCGAAGTCCCGAGCCGGACGAATTCCGGAGAGACATACTGTCGTTCCACCGGCATCATGTAGCCCATCAGCCAGACGTCGAGACGCAGGTCGTCGGCAAGGCCGCGCAGGAGGGTCATCGGAACATGCGTGTGTGCATTGATCAGCCCGGGCATCAAGATCTTGCCGCCGCAGTCGATGGCCTGCTGCCCCTGGTATTCACGCTCGATATCCGATTGCGGCCCGACCGCCATGATGCGCGCCCCCTGGACGGCCAGCGCCCCCGGTACATATTGGTGCAGCTCCTCGTCCATGGTCAGGATGTGAGCGTTGAAGAGCAGGATGTCTACGCTTTGCATCGGTCTCTCCTTGCCCCATTCATAAGACGGCTCGTTGCATCGGTACCTGGGAGGCCAGGGCTTCGGTAGGGTGTGTCAGACAGGCAGAACAGCCGCTGAGGTACCGCCCCGGACGGCTTGCGGGCCGTCCGCGTCGAAAGCCGTGATTCGGATGTCCCGAGTATACCCGGGGCATCACAAGTGCGTGACTACTCCGCAATGAAATTCACAAGCACTTTCAGGGCCTTCAAATTTTGCGCGAAGTCCGAGTCATGATGGTTCTTGAGTTCCATATCGACGGCGGCCTGCACGCCGTTCTCGACAGCCCAATCGGCGAGCGTGCCGGTATAGGTGCAGCCGATATCGATGGGCGGGTATGGATAGCCGGTTGCCACGGAAAGCATGCGGGCCAATCTCCTGGAGGCGGGCTGCCACGGATCTCCGCCCGGGAAGACCCCCAATGCTGCTGCATGGTAGCTGATGAGCGCCTCGATGCGATGGCTCCTGATGAAGCTGATGACGGCGCGGGTTTCCGGCTCCGAGCCCGCTGACGGGCCGCCGGTCGTTGGACGCTCGTTCCAGCAACGCGAGTGATCCCAATCGGATGTCCAATTGTGTGTGGGGAAGTTGCGGTTAAGGTCGACGCCATCGTCGTTGACACGGGCGCTGGCATTCCGGCCGCGCGCCACCGCATCGGGGTTCATGTCGGGGATGATGTACAGCGTCGCACCACCCGGAATGGTCTCCGGGTGCGCGTTCAGGTAGACCAGCATCTGATTGGCAAGGTCGACCGTGTTGCCTTCGTAGCCGCCGTGGATTCCGGCGACGATCAGATAATTGGTCTCACCCTGTCCAAACCCGTACACGTCGATGGGCCGACCCTCGACGGAATAGCCGGTAACGCCGGGCTCGGGACCGTCCGCAAAGAGGAAAGGCGTCGGTGTGGCGTAGTCCTCGACGATGGTGGCGATCGGGTTGGGCGTGACCGTAGGTAGGTAGTACGACGTGGGCGCAGGTGTAAGAGTGGGGCGCGGTGTCCCCTTTACCAGTAGCGGGGAAACGGGAGCGGCCTCCGCCGGCCTTCGCGCGAAATAGATGATCCCCACGATCAGCAAAACGCTCAGGGCCAGGCCGTTGAGCGCCCATGCTATCGCCGCGAGCCCGCTGTCTTTGCGTCGTACCGGCTCTGGCATCAGCCGGATTCCTCGGCGACCGTTCGGAGCCAGTTGAGCGCCAGGTTCACCGCCCAGCGCTGCAGGCTGCGTGGGGGGCCGCCATAAGTGATGCGATGGGTCTTCTCGCCGCGCGGGGTTATGAGTGCCATTTCGGCGGCGTGCTCGTCATGGTTAACTGCCAGGCCAAGCGCCGCACTGGCATGATTGTTCTCGCGGGCGGTCCGTACGGCAATAACCAGGTCCGGCGGAGTGAAATCCTGGGAAGCTATCGTCTGCGGAATGCTGTGAGCGAGCAGGCCGCCTGCTCCAAACTCCACTGCAACCAGCGACCAGCCGCGCTTTGCGACCGCCTCTAGCGTCACCGTGTCGAGGCGGTCTTCATCGGCGCCGAATACGGCGCTTCCAAGGCGACTCCGCACATCCTGCTCCACCCGGGTGATCAGATCGGCTGCTGCAAGCTCGCTCTCCGCCTTGGCCGTGATGCGTACATCGACCACGCCTGTGTGGGCGGCCAAACCCACTGTCGGGTTTACCAGCCGCTCAAGGTCGTCGATCTTCTCGTCGATCGTCCCCTCGCCAAGCCCGGCACAGTGCAGCACCCGCACTTTGATGACATGCCGAAGGTTGTAGCGCTGCTGAAGGTAGGGGACGATTGACTCGTGCAGGATGTGCTCCATCTCATGGGGCACGCCGGGCAGTGAAATGATCGCTCCCTGGGAGGCAGAAGACGTTCGATCACCCGTGCCGCGGGGAAACTCGACGATGAAGCACGGCGCGGTTCCCACCGGATTTCGGATGGCAATGGAACCCTGCGGCACTACAGCCTGGCGTTTCTGATTTTCCTGGGGTTTGCGCCCGTAGCGCGCGATCGTGCTGACAACCTGCTGCCAGAGCTCCTCGCGGAACTCGGTGCCTACGCCGGCCGCCTGTGCCACCGCCTCGCGCGTCGGGTCATCCACGGTGGGGCCGAGGCCCCCCGTGGTGAGGATGATGTCGGCACGCGCCATCGCCTCGCGGATGGCAGACGCAATGCGCTCGGCATTGTCTCCGATGGTTGTAGTGCGATAGATATCGACACCCAGGTCGCGCAGCGTCAGCGCGATATGGCGGGTATTGGTGTCAACGATTTCGCCGAGGAGGATCTCGGTGCCGATGGTGATGATCTCTGCGGATGGCATGCTTCAAGGGGCTCGAACGGCCAGCCTTGAACGGATGAAATACCAGCGGCTGGCGGTTAAATCTCCCCAAGAATAACACATCCGGAGCACGCGCAGCGCTTCAGGGATAGATCTGTTCGAACGCCTGATTGACGACCTGAAAGATTTCGATATTGGGTCGGGCGCAATCTCCAGATACGGAGCAGTTGATCGGCCCGCTGATGCCCTGCATCCCGTGTGTGGCATACAGGGCGTCGCGCAGCGACTTGCGAGGGATCGAAATGCTGTTGCCCGTTGACGGCACGGGAACGGCCACCTTTTCGATTGCGGGAACAGCATCATCGCAGCGTCGTACGCCTGCAACCGATAGGATGCGATCGGATCCTCGCCGTAGCGGGACTTGTACTTGGCGGCAAAATCGGCTGAGTCCTTCACTACCGCGGGGCTGGAGATGTACATTCCTTCCGTGAGGCGGCCAGCCTTCTCGATGAAGTCACTGCTGAAGAGGCCGTCGGAGCTGATCAGGGCCGGGTCGGAGAATCCGGCTTCTGGAATCGCCTTGACAAGGGTAACGCCGTCCTCCGTGTACAGTGGGAAGTAGATGACATCAGGATCCAGATCGGCCGCAGCATCTAGGGCCGTCTTCATGTCCTGTCCATCACTGAGATCGATGCGCATTACACAGTTGCCGCCCAGGGTCTCAAAATAGGTGCTCGCGGCCTGCTGAAGCTGCTTCGGGTAAGCGCTGCCGTCATGGACTGTCAGCATTCGGTGGCTGCCTAGGATAATGAATGCAAACTCGGCTACCACCCTGCCTTGTGTCTCATCGTCGTAGATGGTCCTGAGAAAACTCGCCTGGTGTGTCGCGGGATCTGTGAGCGACGGAGCCGTGCTGGATGGAGAGATCAGCACCATGCTGGCTTTGGTCAAGATTTCGGCGGCCGGGATGGTGGCGCTGGAACAGGTCGTGCCGACGACGCCCGTGATGTCTGGATTTCCCGCAAATTGGGTGGCGCCTTGCGTGCCGCCTTCGGCCGTGCAAAGGTCGTCCAGCTTCACGAGCTCCACAGGGTGGCCGGAAACCCCTTTCCTGTCTGCAATGGCGATCTCGACGCCGCGCAGTGCATCAATGCCATAGGCGCTGTCGGGACCCGTCATTGTGAGCAGAGAGCCGATCTTGATGCCGGCCCCATCCTTTACGGTGACACAGCCCAAGGGATCGGTGCAAGCATATGGCTGTGCGCCACAAGCGGTCAGCAAAATGCACAACATCACCACCAGAGCAACAACGGAGAGCGTCTTTCTCATGCGAGACCTCCAGGGCATCCGAGGAGATTGCACACGTGAATATTCCAGGTCTTGAAGCCGCCAATGATGTTGTCATGAACCTTGAAAGGCTGATGCAAGGCCGGCGTCACCAATCCGGGAAATGAGAACGAGCATGGGGATGTGCTCCGCCATGCTCGTTGGCTATGACCTATGTCGGTGCGGTCAGTCGATGCCGAGATAAGCTTTCTTGACCATGTCGTTATTGCGCAGGTTCTCGGCTGTATCGGCCAGGACGATCTGTCCGGTCTGCAAGACGTAACCGTGGTTGGCGATCGACAGGGCCATCAGCGCGTTCTGCTCGACGAGCAGGATCGTGGTGCCCCGTGCGTTCATCTGCTTGATGGTATCGAATACGGATTCGACGAGAATGGGGGAGAGGCCCATGGATGGTTCGTCGAGCATCAGGATGTGCGGATTGAGCATCAGACCGCGTGCCATCGCCAGCATCTGTTGCTCGCCGCCGGAGAGCGTCCCGCCCTTCTGATTGATGCGGTCTTTGAGCCTTGGAAACAGGCTGAAGCCGTATTCCATGCGACTCTCGATCTCCGCCTCATCATTGACGGTGAATGCGCCCATGTACATGTTCTCGCGGACCGTGAGCGTTGGAAAGATGCCGCGGCCTTCCGGCACGTGACCCACGCCCATGCCTACGATCACGTGCGGGTCCAGGTCGGAGATCACGATGCCGTTCAGCGCCACAGTGCCTTGTTTCGGATGGATCAGTCCGGAGATGGTCCGCAGCGTCGTGCTCTTGCCGGCGCCGTTGGCTCCGATCAGGGTCACGATCTCGCCTTCTTCCACTTTCAGGGAGATTCCCTGCAAGGCGTGGATATGCCCGTAATAGCTGTGGACATTGTCCAATGAGAGGAGGCTGCTCATGCCGCCACCTCCTGCTGTCCGTGACCTGCCACCGCCGTTCGACCCAGATACGCTTCGATCACGCGCTGGTTGCCGCTGATCTCGGTCGGCGTGCCCTCGGCGATCTTCTCGCCATAATCCATCACCGCGATCCGCTCGGAGATGCTCATGACCACTCGCATGTCATGCTCGATGAGCAGCACGGTAATGCCTTTTTCGTCCCGGATGCGGCGGAAGAGCTTGACCGCGTCCATCGTTTCCTGTGGGTTCATTCCGGCGGTCGGCTCGTCCAGCAGCAGCAGCAGCGGCTCAGCTGCCAGGGCGCGGGCCAGCTCAACGCGCCTCTGCGCACCGTACGGCAGGTTCTTTGCCAGCTCGTTGCCCACGCCTTTGAGGCCGACGTAGTGCATCATGTCTTCGGCCTTCCTCTCGGCCAGCCACTCTTCCCGCTTGTATTGCGGGAAGTGCATGATGACCCCGACCGGGCTCTGCTTCAAGTGCAGATGCATACCTACCATGATGTTCTCGATCACGGTGAGATTGCCGAACAGGCGGATGTTTTGGAAGGTGCGGGACACGCCGCATCCGGCGATCTGGTCGGGGCGCAGCCCCACCAGCGACTTCTCGTTGAAAAGGATCTGGCCCTCCTCCGGATGATAGATGCCGGTGAGGGTGTTGAAGAAGGTGGTCTTGCCTGCGCCGTTGGGGCCGATGATGCTGGCGATCTGGCCCTTTTCCAGGCAGAAATCCATTCTGTTGACGGCCATTAGGCCGCCGAAGCGCTTCACAACCTTTACAGTTTCCAGAAGAGCCATAGAATCCTCGCCCTAATCCTCACCTGGTGTGTACTCGGTCTCCAGCTCACGCTGCCGCCGCTTGGCCGGGATCATGCCGCCCGGCCGGAATATCATCATGACGATCAGGATTGTTCCAAAGAGCAGCCGCTGGTACTTGGCCGGGTCGAGCTGGGTCGAGAGGTTCTTCCAAGCGAAGTTGATGATAGGGATGACGGCGTCCGATTGGCGCAACTGGCTGAGATAGAGCGAGATGCCTTGCAGCACCTGCAAGTTCAGGATGGTCACCGTGGCGGCGCCCAGGATGACTCCCGGGATGCTGCCCTGCCCGCCCAGGATGACCATGGTCAGCACGCCGATGGACTGCATGAACGAGAAGGATTCGGGACTCACAAAGGTGCGGCTCGCGGAGAGCAGTGCGCCCATGGCGCCCGCGAATGAGGCGCCGGCGGCGAATGCAGCCAATTTCATCTTGACCAGAGGCACACCGTTTGCGATGGCGGCTGTCTCATCCTCCCGAATGGCCGCCCAGGCTCGCCCGATCTTGGAGTCTTCCAGACGCCTCGTGACGACGACGATGACCAGGATGATCACCAGCGCCAGGAGATAGAACATCACGTTGTATAGCGCCGCTACGTCCGCGGCGTGACCGATCAGCCTGGCAAAGATCAGGTTGAAGCCATCAACGATTTGCGGGGGCATGCTCGGTCGCTGGATCGGAGTGATGCCTTGCGGGCCGTTCGTGAAGTTCAACGGCTTGTCGAGGTTATTTGCCAGCACGCGGATCAGCTCGCCGAAGCCCAGTGTCACGATGGCAAGATAGTCGCCCCGCACCCGGAGAACCGGCAGGCCCAGCAGGATGCCCATCAGGGCTGCGGCCCCGATGGCCAGGAAGATGAATAGATAGAAGAAATCGCCTGGCAGCAGGAAGGGCAGATGCGCGGGCTGGCTGCCGGGGGCGTACGGCAGCACATAGAATTGCTGGCTCCCGAAGAACGCCCACATGTAGGCGCCAACGGCGTAGAAGGCCACGTATCCAAGATCCAGCAGGCCTGCGAATCCAACCACGATGTTCAGGCCCAGCGCCAGGGCGGCAAACACGCTGATCTGGAAGATGACCTCCAGGTAGAAGATGTTGCGGACGCCCAGCACCGGCATGATCACGAGCGCCACTACGGCTCCTACTGCGAACTTGAAACCGGGCGCTGTCTGGAAGTAGTACAAGGAGGCGAACGAGCTGATCAGGACCAGGAAGGCGATGATGGAGCGTGGGTTGGAGTACACCCATGCCGTTCCAATGAGGACGTGCAGGATGCACACGATGTAAGGCCAGATGCCTCGCTGCATCCTTTGCGTATAGAGCTTGACAGTCGTTGTTGGGCCCATAGCTCGCTCCTCAGGCCTTCTGCGAGACGTTCTCGCCCAGCAAACCGTTCGGTCGGAATATCAGGACCAGGATGAGGATCGCGAAGGCGAAGATATCCTTGTATTCCGTGCCGAGCGCGCCATTTGTAAAGATCGACAGGTAGGTGCCGGCGAAGGTCTCAAGCATGCCGAGCACAATTCCGCCCAGCAAGGCGCCTGTCATATTCCCAATGCCGCCGAGTACTGCCGCTGTGAATGCCTTGAGCCCCGGGTAGAAACCGACGAAAGCGTCGATGCGGGTGAACTTCATGGCGAACATGAGCCCCGCGGCGCCGCCCAGTGCACCGCCCACCAGGAACGTCATGGAGATGATGCGGTTCACGTTCACGCCCATCAGGCTGGCCGTCGCCTGATCCTGGGCAACGGCGCGGATGGCCCGCCCGGATTTGGTGGCATTGACGAAATAGTTGAGGGCGATCAACATGAAGACCGCCGCCACAATGACGATCAGGGATTTGATGGCGATGCTGAGCACGATCGTCGTGCGGCCCATGGGAAGGTTCGCCAGCACGATCCGCTGATCGAAGTTTCCGAAGGTAGGGAAGATACGATTGAACTGCCCAGTTGTGAGGCTCTCGGTCAGGCGGATGGCATCCTGTAGGAAGAAGGATACGCCGATGGCCGAGATCAAGGGAACGAGGCGCGGCGCGTGCCGCAAGGGACGGTACGCGACGCGCTCGACCAGCGTCGCCACGCCGCCGGCGGCAGCCATGCAGAGCACCAGCGCGATCAGAAGGAAAGCGTAATCCATTAAGACCGATGCATTGTTGAGCAGGCCGTAGCCCTGGAAGGCGATCAGGAGCTCAACACCTACAAAGGCGCCGATGGCAAAGATCTCGCTATGGGCGAAGTTGATGAACTGGAGCACGCCATAGACCATTGTGTACCCCAGCGCCACGGCTGCGTACACAAAGCCGATGGTCAGGCCATCCAGCAACACTTGCGGGAGATTCACCAGAACATAGGTGAAGAGAGATACACCCATGTCTTTGGCCACCTGCTGGCCCGCTGCGGTATTGTTCAGTAGTAAAGCCAAACCAAGAGCGACTGCCGAGAGAATTGCCGCGCTGCCAATGGCGAAGACCGCCATCTGGCCCAGCGGGCGCAGCAACTCCACCATCGTGAAATTCTTGAAGAATCTTCGCATAGAGGCTCCCAAGTTGAAAATTCTCCCGGCCCCTTGGTAAAGGAGCCGGGAGATGGATGGAAGAGCCTTGCTTTACGGCGCCGGAGGCGCGATGTCGAGGGTCTGGGTAATGGTGTTCGAGCTCCACTTGGCCGGGTCTGGTGAAACGACCTGGATCACGAAGTACTTGGCGGTCGTCACGTCGCCGATGGAGTTGAATGTGAAGGTGCCCGTGATGCCCTTGTAATCCTTAAGGGCGCGAATCGCCTCGGTAACCGCCGAGCGTGCTGGGACCTCGCCATTGGCAGCCTTGGCCGCGGTCTCGATGCCCTTCAGGCAAATGCCCATGGAATCATAGCCCTGGGCAGCGAATGGCTGTGGATCGGAGCCATAAGCAGCCTTGAAGTCGGTAATGAACTTCGCCGTATCGGGGTAGACGGATGCCGGCCCGGACACGGTCGAATAGTATGTGCCGGTGCCGTCGAGCAGGGACTGGCCGGCGATCTTGGCAGCATCGGACGAGTCGAAGCCGTCATCGCTCAGGAACATACCCTTGTATCCGCGGTCTCGAGCCTGCTTGAACAGCACGGCTGACTGTGAGTACATGCCGCCGAAATAGACCACATCCGGGTTGGCGGCCAGGATCGGGGTGATCAGCGAATCGAAGTTGGCCTTCTCCTCGGTGCCCTCGAAGCCGGCTACTGTCATGCCCTTGGCCTGAGCTTCCTTCTGGAAGAACTCGGCGATGCCCTGGCCGTACGCAGTCTTGTCATGGATCACGAAGACCGATTTCTTGCCCTGGGTTGCCGCGAAGTCGGCACCCACCACGCCCTGAACGTCATCGCGTCCCACGATGCGGTTGACTTCGGAATAGCCGCGGGTGGTGACCTTCGGGTTGGTGTTGGCAGGCGAAACGTTCGCCAAGCCAGCTGAATGATAGTTCTCTGATGAGGGGATCTGCACGCCGGAGTTGTAGTGCCCAACTACGCACAGGATGGACGGATCAGCCACGATCTGCTTCGAGTTGGCGACGCCGGTATCCGGGTTGCCCATGTCATCGAACGGGGCCAATTGAACGTCGAACCCCATGTCCTTCAGGGGACCGCCAAGCTGCGTGAGGGCCAATGCTGCGCCATTCTTGATGTCCACCCCGACGACCGACATATCGCCGGAGAGCGGAGACTGCGTCGCGATCTTGATGACCGTCTTCCCGCTTGTGCCGCCGCTGCTGGGCGCAGGCGCGCAGGCAGTGAACGCCAGGCTGGCAACGATGAGCACGCTGAAAACAACGAACCAACGCTTTGACATGTTCCTCCACCTCCTCGTGGAATGAGCTTGCCGACGACGAACGGCCGTTACCTGAATCGTGGTAACGGGAACAAAACCATCGTACAAACTAAGCGCGAGGGGGTCAAGTGATTAATGTAACTAATGGTCTGGAACAAAGGAAAAAGACAAAAAGCACCCTTAAAGGGTACTCTTTGATTCCAGCCTATACAATGGGCGCAGGTTTGGATGTTACATGATGCCCAAGTACGACTTCCGAACCATTTCGTTGGCCTTGAGCTTTTCAGCTGCATCGGTGAGAATGATCTCGCCGGTCTGAATCACGTAGCCGCGATTGGCAATCGAGAGGGCCATCAAGGCATTCTGCTCCACCAGCAAAATGGTCATGCCTTCCTTGTTTATCGTCTGAATGGTCTCGAAGATGAGGTCGACGAGGATCGGGGAAAGACCCATGGACGGCTCATCCAGCAGAAGGATGCGCGGGCGCGCCATCAAGGCACGACCCATGGCAAGCATCTGCTGCTCGCCGCCGGATAGCGTGCCGCCCTTTTGTCCAATACGTTCTTTCAGGCGGGGAAACAGATGGAAGACGCGATCGAGGTCCTGCGGCATCCCGCTCTTGTCCTTGCGGGCGTATGCGCCCATCTCGAGGTTCTCGAGTACTGTCATGCGAGGAAATATCATCCGGCCTTCCGGGCTCTGCGCCACTCCATGCAAAGCTATTTCATGAGGCGGAAGCTTCTCAAGCTCCATGCCTTCAAGGAGGATCGTGCCGGAGCGGGGGCGGTTGATGCCCTGGATCGTGCGCAGCGTAGTGCTCTTACCTGCGCCATTTGAGCCGATCAGTGTAACGATCTCACCCTTATCAACGGTGAGCGATATCCCTTTCAAAGCGTGGATGTTGCCGTAGTAGGTATGTACGTCCTTGAGTTCAAGCATCATGGTGGTCCAGCCTTTACTTGGTCGCGGTACCCTTGCCGAGGTAGGCCTCGATCACGCGCGGATCCTTCTGGACAACATCTGGCGTGCCCTCGGCGATCTTTTCGCCATAATCCAGCACGGAAACCCGGTCAGAGATGCCC
>DATKAF010000196.1:0-3951 GCA_035498395.1 Anaerolineales bacterium | reverse complement strand
GGATCGATGCGGACGGCATTGCCTTCCGTCCGCATGGTACGCCGGGCAACCTGATCGCGGTCGACGCGCTGGCGGCTCCGCCTGCAAGCACTGCGACACAGGCAGACCCACTCTCGCCGGTCCCGTATATATCGCCGGACGTGGTGAAAGCGGTTAAAACCCTCGCCCCGGATGTGCCCGGCGGCACAACCCTGATGTACGACCCGCAGTACGGCCTCGGCTGGGTCGACAGCCGCGGCTGGAAGGTCTTCTTTGGCAGCGACTCCGGGAATATGCCGCTGAAGTTGCAGGTTTACAAGGCGCTGGTGGATTCCCTGGCTCAAAAAGGAATCCAACCGACCTTCATCAGTGTTCAATATCCAAACGCACCGTACTACAGGACGAGCCAGTAACATGGAAGAGATCGTTGTTGGGATCGATGTAGGGACCACCAAGGTCTGCACGCTGGTCGGGCGGGTGGAAGGACCGCGCGCTGAGGCGGAGGGACCGAGCTCGCCGTTCCGGATCATCGGCGTGGGCATCGAGCCGTCCGAGGGGATCCGCAAGGGCGTCATTGTGGACCTGGCAAGCGCCACGCAGGCGATCACGCACTCCATCCAGAAGGCGGAGCAGACATCCGGGATGGAGATCACCTCGGCGCTGGTGAGCCTCGCCGGAGGGCACGTATCCTCCATCAACAGCCGCGGCGCAGTCGCCATACCCGGAGGCATCATCGACGCCTCGGACGTGACGCGGGCACTGGAACAGGCGCGCGCCATCGCCATACCGCACGACCGGGAGATCGTCCACATCATCCAGCGCGGCTTCAACGTCGACGGGCAGGAAGGCATCCACGCGCCGCTCGGCATGCACGGATACCGCCTGGAGGTGGAGGCGCACATCATCACGGCGGCCGCGGCCACGGTGGACAACCTGAGGCAATGCGTACAGGCGGCCAACGTGGAGGTGCAGGGCTTCGTATTGAACCCGCTCGCCTCGGCGGAGGTCGTGCTTGGCGACCAGGAACGACAGATGGGCGTGGCCGTGTGCGACATCGGCGGCGGGACGACGGACCTGGCGATCTATGTGGATGGAGACGTCTGGCACACCATGGTGCTGGCGGTGGGCGGCAACCACCTGACGCAGGACATCGCCCACGGGCTGCGGCTGCCGATCTCGCAGGCCGAGGAAGTCAAGAAGCAGCAGGGGCATGCGGTGCGCGCCGAGGTCGGAGCGGAGGAGTACTTCAATATCCGCCCATTCGGGGAGGACGAGGCGGTCCGCATCAACCGGCAGGACCTGGCACACATCATCGAAGCGCGTACCGCGGAATTATTCGGGTTGATCAACCAGGAGATCAAGCGTTCCGGCTACGATGGGCTGCTTCCGGCCGGAATGGTACTGACCGGCGGGACCAGCGCGCTTCCGGGCATCCGGCGGGTCGCCAGCGAAGTGCTTGGCATGCCTGTGCGCACGGGACAGCCGGAGAACCTGTTGGGTCTGGTCGACCGGCTGAATTCGCCGGCCTATGCGACCAGCGTCGGATTGCTGTACTGGGCGCTGAACATGCACGAACACGACGTAGCGAGCGGCAAGCCGCGACGCGGGCGGCGGCCCAAAGGAGAGCCAAAGATGGATTTTAGCCATGTCAAAGATTGGATAAGTCGTCTGCTACCTTAGTAGGCATCGGAATCGGTCATTTTTGCACTCCTGCATTCGTGAGCCGGATGCTACAATCCCCTCACGTTCTCCAGGACAAGGACATCAACGGTAGATCGAACACACTCATGGAGGAACCAATGGACTCGACACGAAAGCATCAACCTGTGGAAACCTTCGCTCGCATCAAGGTCATCGGGGTTGGCGGCGGCGGACAGAACGCCGTAAACCGGATGATCGAGGAAGGCATCGAAGGCGTGGAATTCATCGCGACGAACACCGACGCGCAGGCGCTGAGCCTGTCGCGGGCGCCGGTCCGCGTGCGCCTGGGCGACAAGCTGACGCGCGGCCTGGGCGCGGGCGGCGATCCGGAAGTCGGTCGCAAGGCGGCCGAGGAATCCGCCGACGAACTGTACAACGTGCTCAAGGGCGCGGACATGGTCTTTGTCACGTGCGGCATGGGCGGCGGTACCGGCACGGGCGCGGCGCCTGTTGTGGCACAGGTTGCCAAGGAATGCGGCGCCCTGACCATCGGCGTGGTAACCCGCCCGTTCACGTTCGAGGGCGGCCGGCGCTCGACGTCGGCGGAGACGGGCATCGGGAAGATGAAGGAGCATGCCCACACGCTGATCTCCATCCCGAATGACCGGCTGCTGCAGATCGCCGACAAGAAGTCATCCTTGCAGGATGCGTTCCGGCTCGCCGACGACGTGCTGCGGCAGGGCATCCAGGGTATTTCCGAACTCATCACCGTGCCCGGCCTGATCAACCTGGACTTCGCCGACGTGCGGGCGATCATGTCCGAGGGCGGCGCGGCGCTGATGGCCGTGGGGCGCGGCTCCGGCGACGAGCGAGCCAAGAACGCGGCCGAGCAGGCCATCTCCAGCCAGCTGCTGGACATTACGATCGACGGCGCTCGCGGCGTGCTTTTCAACGTGACCGGCGGTTCGAACCTGACGCTCTTTGAGGTCAACCAGGCGGCTGCCATCATCCGCGAGACGGCGCATCCGGACGTCAATATGATCTTCGGCGCGGTCATCGATCCCGAGATGGGCGACGAGGTCCGCGTGACGGTCATCGCCACGGGCTTCGAGAGGAGCGGCGTTCCGCGGCGCGCGCTCGAGCGCCTGACACCCGCACGGCCGGAGCGCCCGGTGACGCATTCCGGCTCCATGCCAGTATCGCAGTCGTTCCTGCGCCCGAGCGAGTCGGTGAACGTGGGAGCCGAACAGCGGCCATCCACGGAGCCGAAGACAGCCACTCCCCCATCGACCTACTCCACCGAGGACCTGGACATCCCGACGTTCTTGAGGAACAGAAGGTAGGAGAGTAGAGAGTAGAGAAAGTAGCAAGCCGGCTTACGGGATGTGAGCATCATACCCGGCGATCCGGATTATCGGTAAGCAAGACAAGAGGTTGGCGCTAGCACGCGGTTTCTCCATGGGAGCAGCGCAGGGTCTGTCCGCCTTGCGCTGCTCCGATTCAGGAGGAGAACCGTGAGTCGAGAACCGAGAATCGAGAGTCGTATGGCGAGTAATGCATTTAACAACGAGGGTCGTTAAACCAGGCAGGCGCAGCCGCCTATGCTACAATAGGAAAGACCATGAACTCGACGCCTCCATCGACGACGCCTGCGGCGCCCAGACCCAAACCCCAGCACCCGAGTTATCGTGCCCACCGAAAACAGGCATTCTGGCAGATACTCCTGCCGATGATTCTGGCGGCCCTGGTCATGCTCTGTCTGTTCGTGACGCTCTACTTCGGCGTAACGCGAGGGAGCAGCAGCCTGACCAAGTGGGCAGAGATCTCCACCATCTGGCTGACGATCCCGGTGGGCATCGGAGCATTGATCATGCTGGCGGTCCTGACAGCGGTGGTGTACGGGCTGGGCCGCGCACTGGGAGTCATCCCGCGCTACACGGTCATCGTCCAGAAGTATGCATGGGATGTCTCGGACGGCGCAAAGGAAGTGGACCGCGTAAGCCATCGCCCGCGGCTGATCTTCCCGTGGATACGGAAGTTTGCGCTCTGGATCCGTGAACGGCAGAAGGAAGCGCGGCAGCGGGCCGCCGAAGCAGGGCCGGAGAAAGGTCAGATACCATGAATAGCAGAGATCGGACGATTGTATACGGCGTGCTGATCGGCGCGGCAACCGGGCTGATGGCGGCCATCCTGCTGAACCGGCGGGCAGCGGAAGGTGATGGAGAGACACATATCACGACGGGCGATGGCCTGAAGCTGGGGGTGATACTGATCGGGCTGCTGCGCGCCATTTCGTCGCTCGGGGACGACGAAAGGAAGAAATAGTACCCA
>DATKAF010000195.1:0-20468 GCA_035498395.1 Anaerolineales bacterium | reverse complement strand
GCCGCCCGAGTTGCCGGGGTTGATCGCGGCATCCGTCTGGATTACATCGGGAATCGAGAACGTCGGAGTATTGTTTTGCGCGCCTTGTCCGTTGTCGGCACCGGCAGAGATCGAGCGGCCGATGGCGCTGACAATGCCGGTCGTCATGGTGTTTGCAAGGCCGAACGGGTTGCCGATGGCGACCACCATCTCGCCGACCTTAACCTGGGTCGAGTCGCCGACCGTGATCGGCTTGATCAGTGAAGCCGGCGCGCCCGTGACCTGGATGACCGCCAGGTCCGAGTTGGGATCCGTCCCGATCAGTTTGGCATCGTAGGAGGAGCCATCCCAGAACGTAACGGTCATTTTGGCTGCGCCCTGCACGACGTGGTTGTTGGTCAGGACGTGACCCGCCCCATCCCAGATGACGCCGGAGCCAAGCGCGGTCGGCACGATCTGCGAGCTGCCCTGACCATTCCCGCCGTTTCCGCTCCCCTGTCCGAACCCGTTGCCGCTGGCACCGTTGGCCCGTGTACCGATCTCGATCGTCACGACGGATGCATTTACCTTCTGATAGACCTGCTCGAAATCGTTTTGCAGGTTCGCCGCGTCCGCAGGAGCCTGCGGGTTGGCGATGATGGGCGTTGCGGCCGGCAGTACACTCCCGGCCGCGCTGTTATTGTTCCCGCCGCCGCCGAAGCTGAACGGCCCCGCTGACGTCGGGAAGAGAGACGGCGCGTGGCTCTCCACGCTGAACACGCCACAGGCCGTAACCAGCACGCCTGCAAGGATGGCAATCAAGGCTGAGATCTTGCTGTTTTTCATCGTTATCTCCAGTAGTGCGGTATCGCTAGCCGCTAATTTACCTGTATAACGATGGGTTCAGGCGCTTAGACACCCCCGATGCATCATCCTAAGAAGACGAAAGCGCCGCCTTTCGGCGGCGCCTTGCTCCCGGATTTGCCAGTCTCAACGCACATTGGGCATCACCAAAGCGGATGCACGTCAGCCCGCAGGCACCGGTCGTAGACCGCGCGGACCTGCTCCATCGTCGCATCCGACAGCGGCGGCAGGTCTGCGGCGCGCAGCGTATCCTCGACCTGCTCAGGTCGCTTGGCTCCCGGCACAGCGGAAGTCACCGCTTCATGCATCAGGATCCAGCGCAGCGCGAACTGCGCCATGGTCTCTCCCAGTGGCACCAGCGGGCGCAGCTCTTCCACCGCCTGCAAACCCTTCTCGAAGTCCACCCCTGAGAACGTTTCGCCGCGGTCGAACGCCCGGCCATCGCGGTTGAAACTGCGATGGTCGTCCTGCGCGAACTTCATGTCCCGCGTCATCTTTCCCGTCAGCAGCCCGGAAGCCAGCGGTACGCGCGCAAGGATGCCGACTTTACAGCGCTGTGCTTCCGGAAAGAAATCCTCGATGGGACGCATGCGGAACATGTTGAAGATCATCATCACGGACTGTACGCCTGGGAACTGGATGGCCGCTAGCGCCTCATCGATGCGCTCCACGCTGACGCCGTAATAGCGCATTTTCCCCTGCTCCACGAAGTCGTCCAGGATGCCGAAGACCTCCGCGTTGTAGACCTGGATGGGCGGGCAGTGAAGCTGCATCAGGTCGATGGTCTCGGTCCCCAGGCTGCGCAGGCTGTTATCCACAAAGCGCGTGAGGTTGCGGCGTGTGTAGCCGCGCGGATCCGGGTTGACCCCCATCCCCATCTTGGTCGCGATATAGAATGGCTCATGCCGCTCGCGCCGAAGCCGGCCCAGTAATGGCTCGCTGCCGTACGCGTCCGACGTGTCGAAGAAATTGACGCCTAGGTCGAGAGCGCGATGCAGGGCAGCCATTGATTCTTGTTCGTTGACCGGCCCCCACAGACTGCCCATTGCCCATGTTCCAAGACCGATGGCAGAGACCTTCCATCCCGTGCGGCCCAATTCTCGATATTGCATGGCATCACTCCTAAGGTGTGCGGCGATGTGGGCGTTGCGGACAACCAGGCAGTTCGTCACCGACCCGGGGGCCCAACAAGGCATCTAGTATACAGCCGGTCTTATGCAATGGATATGGTTCGCCGGTACGGGTCTATGCGGGAAAGGTGCATGCCCGGACCTTGGAACTCTGGCGTGTTCCAGCCTACACAAACTCCCCTTTTGCCACCGTGAAGCACCGTCCGCCCACATTGACCTCAATATGGTCACCGGTCTGCCCGGAACTCAGCTTCAGCCGCGACGGTCTCCCGATTTCGTAACCCTGTTCGCAAGTGATGTCGATGCTGGTTGATCCAAAGTACCGATTCTTCACTAGATATCCGGCCAGGCAGCCATTGGCGCTGCCGGTCGCGGGATCTTCAGGAACGCCGTAGTAGTCGGCAAACATCCGGACGCTCAGGTCGTTCCCCGGTTCATGCGTCTCGGGCGCAAAGACCAGGACGGCCTTTGACTCTGTTCCCTGGATCAGCGCCTGATACTTGTCCAGGTTTACCCGCGCTTTCTTCAATGCCTCGATGCTCTTGAGCGGCACGATGAAGAACCATGTCCCGGTCGAGATCTCTTCGACAGGAAACCGCTCGTCGATGTCAGCGACATGCAACCCCAGCACCGCCGCGAGAGCCGCAGGTGGATGCCGCCTCCCGAAGACCGGCTCATTTTGCCGCATCCACGTGTAGCCGTCTTCATCTAAGCTGGTCCGGATCTGCCCTACCTTCAGGTTGAGGACCACCTCCGCAGGAGTCCCGCCCAGGATCTCGTGCCGGATGATGTGCGCAGTGCCCAACGTCGGATGACCGGCGAAGAGGATCTCCTCGGCAGGCGTGAAGATGCGAACGTCGAAGCCCCCATCGCGCGTCTCATCGTGCAGGATGAAAGTGGTTTCCGAGTAGTGCATCTCCACGGCGATGCGTTGCATCTCCTCGGTCGTCAGGCTCGCTGCCCGGCGAAAGACGGCAAGCTGATTACCGGCGTATTTCTGCTCGGCAAAGACGTCGAGGATGTAGAATGGCAAGTTGTTCACAACAATCTCCCATGGTTCTTGTCTTAAAGACCGCGCGTCCGGATTTCCGTAGAAAATACCGCTTTCCCAACATTGATTCTACATGCTTTTTGTAACCGAACGATCTGAAGAGACCGCACCAGCCGTGCAAGGCGGTTCCCGCGTGTCAGGAAGATAGTCATATGCAGGTACAGACGCCCGGTTTTGACGACTGTGAAATCCTACGCTATACTAGGAGAGTCATCGGTCACTGGTCGCTTGCCCGATGGCCCGGCTGACGGGCTGGAAAGGCGCGATTCAGGGAGCATAACTCTGAGAATCATTCGACTATACGTCTAACGACTATCAGACGAATCAAGGAGGTTTTCGCATGGCATTCAAGCTCACCTATGCAACCATGTTCAACCCGCCCGAGGAACTGCACCAAGGCTTCGATAAAGCCGTGGAAAAGCTCAAGGGAAACCTGGGCAAAGAGTGGAGCATGATCATCAACAACCATGACGTTTTCGCCGACGACAAGTGGGACGACCACTCGCCGGTCAACACGGACTGGGTGCTGGCGCGGCTGCAAAAAGGCAATGCCATCCATGCTGCGCAGGCCATCGCGGCCGCCCGCGCCGCCTTCCCGGCCTGGAGCCACACTCCGTGGCAGGAGCGCGTCCGGCTTGTCCGGAAAGCTGCCTCCCTCCTGGAGCAGCGCATCTTCGACCTGGGCGCGGCGATGGCGCTGGAGGTCGGTAAGAACCGCATGGAATCCCTGGGCGACGTACAGGAGAGCGCCGACCTGATGTACTACTCGGCTAAGATGGTCGAGGAGAACAAAGGCTTCGTCAAGCCGATGGGCAAGGATCCGTTGGTCGGCTACGACGCCAGCAACGTCTCGGTCCTGCGCCCCTACGGCGTCTGGCTGATCGTCAGCCCGTTCAACTTCCCCTTTGCCCTTACCGCGGGCCCGACCGGCGCGGCCCTCTCAGCAGGGAACACCGTCGTCATCAAGCCCGCCACTGACACGGCCTGGATCGTCCGCCTGTATGCCGAGTGCCTGCGCGATGCAGGCTTCCCGGACGGCGTGGTCAACTTTGTGACTGGTCCCGGCTCGACGCTCGGACAGGCTCTCGTGGACAGCAAGGAAGTCGATGGAGCGACCTTCACTGGGTCCTTCGACGTCGGCATGAAGATGTACCGCGACTTCGCCGGGCGCAACTACGTGCGCCCGATCATCCTGGAACTGGGGGGCAAGAACCCGGCCATCGTGTCGCGCAACGCCAACCTGGCGGATGCCGCCACGGGCATCATTCGCTCGGCCTTCGGCCTGCAGGGGCAGAAGTGCTCGGCCGCCTCCCGCGTGATCGTGGAGGAGCCGGTGTATGAAGACCTGCTTGGGCGGCTCAAGGAGCAGACCCAGAAGCTGGTCATCGGCGACCCGACCGAGCGCGCGACGTACATCGGCCCTGTCATCAACCAGTCGTCCTACAATGACTTCAAGAACTTCACCGAAGAGATCAACCAGGGCGGCGGCAAGTTCCTGACCGGAGGTCACGTCAAGACCGGCGGCATGTTCGACAAGGGCTATTACTGCGAGCCGACCTTCGTGACCGATCTGCCGTTCGAGCACCGGCTGTGGCAGTACGAGATGTTCCTACCCATCACGACCATCGGCAAGGTTGGCAATCTCGACGAAGCCATGAAGATCGCGAACAACGTGAACTACGGGCTGACCGCCGGGTTCTATGGATCGCTGCCGGAGACCGAATGGTTCTTCGACAAGATCGAAGCAGGCGTGACTTATGCCAATCGCCCGCAGGGCGCGACCACAGGCGCATGGCCTGGCTTCCAGCCGTTCGGCGGCTGGAAGGGTTCCGGCGCCAGCGGCAAGAACGGCGGCGGGCTCTACTACGTCCAGCTATACATGCACGAGCAGATCCGCACGTTGATCAAACCAGCGGCCAACGGCAAGTCCGCGGCAGCCAAAAAGAAGAGCGCCCCCAGGAAGCCAGTTAAGAAGACGACGAAGAAATCGACGACCAGGAAAACCACCAAGAAGACACCGAAGAAAACGACCCGGCGCTGACCAAAGCGAAAAGCCCCTTCCCGGATGACGAGAAGGGGCTTTTTCGAGCAGCATGAACAGAGAATTCATCGCCCGCATCGGCACGTTCTCCTTGGTGATCGGTGTCTGGATATTCGTACTGTTCGTCGCCTCGGAGTTCTCCGGGGATGCGAACTTCGATTACTTGTTCTGGGCCGTGCTGGCTGTATCAGTAGGGCTCATCATGCGCCGGCGCAGGGAACCACGGCCGCACACCGAGCGCTTCAGCTACGTCCGCAAGCTCCGCACGAGAAAACATCCTGAGAAAGGCAAGAAGTAGCATGTCGAAGCTGACCACGCTCTCAGATGCGGTCGCACAGTACGTCAACGATGGCGACGTCCTGTACGCGGCCGGGTTCACCCACCTGATCCCCTTCGCGGCCGGGCACGAAGTCATCCGCCAGGGCAAGCGAGACTTGGTGCTAGCCCGGGCCACCCCCGACCTGATCTACGACCAGATGGTGGCAGCCGGCTGCGCACGTAAGGTGATCTTTTCGTACATGGGGAATCCGGGGGTCGGTTCGCTGCGCATCGTACGGAGAGCGATCGAGCAAGGAAAGCTGGAGTGGGAGGAATACTCGCACTTCCAGATGATCACGCGGCTGCAAGCCGGGGCGTCGGGTCTGCCGTTCCTGCCGATGAACCAGACCGGCGCTGAAGACCTGGAAAAGGCTAACCCGAACATCAAGCGCATGAAAGACCCTTACGGCGGCAACGACGTGATCACGGTCCCGGCCCTCCACCCCGACGTCGCCATTGTGCATGTGCAGCGCGCCGACGCCAGCGGCAACGCCCATCTGTGGGGCATCATCGGCGAGCAGAAGGAAGCCGCCTTTGCGGCCAGGAAAGTGATCTTGACGTCTGAAGAGATCGTTGACGAGTCGGTGATCCGCTCCGACCCGAACCGTACGCTCATCCCGGAGATCGTCGTGGATGCGGTCTGCCACGTCCCGTTCGCGTGTCATCCGTCTTACGCGCAGGGTTACTACGACCGGGACAATGAGCTTTACCTGCAGTGGGATAAGATCAGTGAGTCCGTCGAGCAGGTGAAGAGCTGGCTCGACGAGTGGGTCTTCGGGGTCAAGGATCGCTCGGAATACTGGGCGAAGCTCGGTGAAGAGACGCGCAGGCGGCTTGAGATCGCGCCCCGCTACAGCGAGTCCGTCAACTACGGGTGGTATTGAGTGTTCGCGGCTGTGTTGAGTCCCGGGAAGACCCTGTCTCGCACCGCGCTGCTCTCCGACCCTGTGCCGCATTTTGACTACGGCGGCGACGGTCGGGCACTGCATTTCCTGCACGCGAACGGATACCCGCCTGCTTGTTACAGACCGCTGTTCGACAGGCTGGCGGCTCAGTTTCATGTGTTTGGCATGCTGTTGCGGCCGCTGTGGCCCGGCAGCGATCCGTCGGTGCTGCGGGACTGGAAACCGTTCACCGAAGATCTCCGGTATTTCCTCGCCTCGGGCAACGACAGTCCCGTGATCGGCGTCGGGCACTCCATCGGGGCGGTCGTGACCCTGCGGGCCGCGATCCAGGAGCCGTCACTATTTGGAGCCCTGATCCTGATCGATCCCGTGCTTCTTCCTCCCCGCCGAATCGTGCAATTGCGTGTGATGCGGGCTCTCGGCCTCGGGCGCAGGACCAACCGGATGGTACAAGCCGCCCTCCGCCGCCGTCGCCGATTCGACAGCCTGGAGCAATTGTTTGCCGGATACCGCCGCCGGGATATCTTCCATTACTTCTCAGATGAACATCTCCGTGTCCTCATCGACGGCCTCACGCGCCCGACCGCCGACGGCGCATTCGAGCTGGTTTATAGCCCGGAGTGGGAGGCACGCATCTACGAGACCAGCATTTGGAACGACGCGGATCTGTGGAACGGCATCGGCTCCCTCCTGATGCCGATGCTCTTCCTGCGCGGCGACGAGACGGATACGTTCTTTGCCACGACAGCCGACATGGTCCAGAAGAAGAATCCGCACACCCGCATAGCTAGCGTGCCCCGAGCCACGCACCTCCTGCCCATGGAGAGACCCGATGTGGTAGCCGCAGCCATCGAGGAATTCCTGGATGCATCGGCGGTGGAACACGCGGACGTGCACGTGCCCGCGAAAGGAAAGCGATGACGGATCTCAAGTATTCAGCCTCCGAACTGATGATCATCAATGCCGCGCGCCTGCTCCAGAATGGGGATGTGGTGTTCGTGGGCGTCGGGCAGCCCAACCTGGCATGCAACCTGGCGAAGCGTACCCACGCGCCGGGTCTGGTCATGATCTATGAGGCGGGCGTCATCGGCGCAGAACCGGCACGGCTGCCTCTATCCATCGGCGATCCGACGCTCGTCAGCGGAGCATTGTCCGTGGTCAGCATGTACGACATCTTCTCGCTCTACCTCCAACGCGGTAACGTTGATGTGGGCTTCATGGGCGGAGCGCAGATCGATAAGTACGGCAATATCAATGCCACCGTGATCGGCAGTGACTATGCACACCCGAAGACGCGGCTGCCCGGCTCCGGCGGCTCGCAGGAGATCGCGGCGTGGGCCAATCGCTGTTACCTGATGACCCCTCACCAGAAGCGCCGCTTCCCGGAGAGAGTGGACTTCATGACCTCAGCGGGCTTCATGAATGGCCGCAAGTCGCGGGAGGCCGCGGGCTTGCGCGGCGGTGGGATGCTGGCCGTCGTGACCGATATCGGCATGCTGGAACCCGATGAGTCGGGCGAACTGATCCTGACGGCCCTGCACCCGGGCCGCACCGCGGAAGAGGCAAAAACCAATACGGGCTGGGCACTACGGACCGCACCGGCGCTGCACACGACCGACCCGGTCACCGGGAAGGAACTCAGCATCCTGCAGGAAGAGCTCGACCCACGCGGCATTTATCTCAAAGGTGGATAGGAGGCGTGTAGAGCGTCACCATGCAAAAACCGGTCAAGCTCGTCGTGTTCGATCTGGGAAGCACGCTGATGTACGAAAAGGATCCATGGGACTCCTACTTCCCGCGCGCGGATGACGCCCTCTGGCAGGTGCTGCGGCGTGCCGGCGTGACGATCGAGCGCGGCCAGCTTTATAACGATCAGCCCAGCCTGTTCTCGATCTACGGTCAGCGGCGCGGTGACGATCTAAGCGAGCCGACCACGGCGGGCGTGCTGGACGAGCTCTTGCAGGATCAGGGTTACCATCTGCCGAAAGATCGGCTGCGGGAGGCCGTTGCGGCCATGTTCGCGGTCACCCAGGAGAACTGGCTGCCAGAAGAGGATGCTCTTCCAACCCTGGAACGGTTGCGGCAGGACGGCCTTCACCTCTGCCTGATCTCGAACGCCTCTGACGACGACAATACCCAGGCTCTCATCGACAAGGGCGGCTTCCGGCCTTATCTCGAATACATCGTCGCCTCGGCGACGTTCGGGAAACGCAAGCCGCATCCGGACATATTCCGGTCGGTTCTCGATCACTTCACCGTCTCGGCGGAGCAGGCGGTGATGGTCGGCGATGACTATGACGCGGACATAAACGGAGCCAACGGCGTTGGCATGCAGAGCATCTGGATCACGCGCCGCGCCTACAACCGGTCTCCGGACAAGGCCCGCGGCGTACCCACTGCCACCGTCTCAACGCTTGCGGAGATCCCGCCGTTGTTGTCCTAAGCCGGTCCGGAACTGCGGGAATGTCCGCGTGCGGGCATCCTTGTCTAATCTTCCGTTTGCGCGTACACTACGGGGCAATCCATACACCCGTAGCCAGTTCGAGGCACCATAGCACCACACAGAGGAGAAGCCATGCAACTCAAGGTCACCAACGAGACCGCTCGTGTGCCTGTCACCGTTGTGCATGTAGATGGGAACATCGACTCGGCCAGCTACGAGAGTTTTCTCGCCGGGCTGGAGGATGCCATCAACGGCGGCGCCCGCCATATCCTGCTGGACCTGTCCCATGTCCCGTTCGTGAGCAGCGCAGGGCTGCGGGCTCTGAATATCGTGCTGACCCGGCTGCGAACGCTCACCCCGGACGTCTCGGACGTGGAGATGCGCAAGGGCATCAACGACGGCACGTACAAATCCCCGCATCTCAAGCTGCTGAACCCGTCCAAGGAGACGCTCACGACCATGGAAACCAGTGGCTTCAGCATGTTCATCGAAACGTTTCATGACCTAAAGACGGCTCTGGCCGCCTTTTAGCGCATCCGGGATCCACGACAAACGGTTCACAGCCGCAAGCCTACACGCGCCTCTCCCGGCGGAGAGGCGCGCGTTTCGTAGTGCCGGCGGACCGTGCATGATCCTCGCCAGTCGGGGTAGAATGGCAGTATGAATGATCTATTCGACCATGCGATGCAAGAGCGCATGAAGAGCGAGGCCCCTCTCGCAGCCCGCATGCGGCCTCGGACGCTGGATGAGTACGTCGGCCAGGAGCATATCGTTGGCCCCGGAAAGCTGCTCCGCCGCGCGATCGAGGCAGACCGCCTGTTCTCGTCCATTCTCCTCTGGGGGCCCCCCGGAACAGGCAAGACCACGCTGGCGCAGGTGATCGCCAACACCACCCGCAGCCACTTCGTGACCATCTCCGCCATCCTGGCAGGCAAGGCCGAGCTGAGAGAGCTGGTCGACGCCGCCTTGGAGCGTCGCCGGCTGCACAATGAGCGAACGATCCTGTTCGTGGATGAAGTTCACCGGTGGAACAAGGCACAGCAGGACGCGCTGCTTCCGCACGTCGAGATCGGTACTGTTACATTGATCGGGGCGACGACCGAGAACCCGTTCTTCGAGGTGATCGGCGCGCTAATCTCGCGCTCGCGGGTCTTCCAGTTGCGGAACTTGAACCAGGCCGAGACCGGCATCCTTCTCGATCGCGCCCTGACCGACAAGGAGCGCGGCTACGGGAATCGCGCCATCGTCCTTGATGAGGATGCGCGGGCGCACCTGATCGAGGTAGCCGGAGGCGATGCGCGCAACGCCTTGAATGCCCTGGAGCTGGCCGTGGAATCGACTCCGCCGGATGCCGATGGAAAGGTCCACATCACGCTGGACGTGGCACAGGAATCCATCCAGCGGCGCGCGGTGCTTTACGACAAGGACGGCGACGCGCATTACGATACAATCAGCGCCTTCATCAAGTCCGTGCGCGGCTCCGACCCCGATGCGGCGCTCTACTGGCTGGCAAAGATGCTCTACGCGGGCGAAGACCCGCGCTTCATCCTTCGGCGGCTCATCATCCTGGCCGGGGAGGACATCGGCCTGGCAGACCCCCTAGGCATCGTCGTGGCTTCGTCGGCCGCCCAGGCATTTGACTATATTGGCCTGCCGGAGGGCGTTTATCCGATCGTGGAAGCCACGTTATATCTGTCAACTGCGCCCAAATCCAACAGCGCTGGCGCCTACTTCAAGGCCATGCAGAAGCTCGAACAGGAAGGTCAGACATCCGTGCCGCGCCATCTAATGGATACGAACCGGGATGGCGAGGCTATGGGACACGGAAAGGATTACGTATACCCGCACGAATTCGAGGGGCACTTTATCCCGCAGCAGTACCTGCCCAGGCGGCTGCTCGGCACCTACTTCTACAAGCCGTCGGAACAGGGCTATGAGACGCAAGTTGCCAACCGCCTGGAGATGTGGCGGAAGGCCCAGCGAAAAGCTCTTGGCTTCGAGCGGCGGGAAGATGTCCCCGATCTGACGGAGGAGACGATCCAGGAGATGAAGCGGAGGATCAAATAGGATGCCTCTCCTACTGCTGATCCGGCATGGCGAGAACGACTACAGCAAGACCGGCCGGCTGGCGGGCAGGATGCCCGGCGTGGTGCTCAACGAGCGCGGGCGCAAGCAGGCGGAAGAGCTTGCCAAAGCGCTCGCCGGCGCGCCGCTCGCGGCAATCTACGCCAGCCCGCTCGAGCGCGCCCAGCAGACTGCCGAACCGATCGCCAAGGCGCGCGGCCTGAAGGTGATCCCAACGCCGGGGCTTCTGGAAGCCAATGTCGGTGAATGGCAGGGCAAATCGGTGCGGCGGTTGGCGCTCAGCAAATACTGGAAGGTGGTGCAGAATTCGCCTTCGCGTGCGCGGCATCCCGGCGGTGAGAGCTTTGCCGAGACGCAGGTCCGCATCGTTTCGACACTGGATGATATCTGCGCCAGGCATAAGGATCGGGATCTCATTGCCTGCGTGTTCCATTCCGACCCGATCAAACTCGCGGTCGCCCATTTCGTCGGCTTGCCTCTGGATCATTTCCAACGCCTCGCCTGCGACACTGGCTCGGTTACGCTACTCGCCATCGGCCAAAGCAGCGCGCACCTGGTCTGGCTGAACCGCCGCCCGCCCTTCGAATTCCCCGGCCCGCCAGCGAAAAAATAAGGGACACGCATCGCGTATCCCTTTGAGTGTTCATGCCTTTCAGTGTTACCGCGGGTTCAGGGTGGTATACAAGGCAACCCGGTTGCCGGTGAGATCCTTAAAGACACCGAACCAGCCCTGGCCTGGAATCTCCATCTTCTCCTGTAAGACCGTCCCACCGAGCGCTTTCACCTTCTTCAGGTCGCCTTCGATATCGTCGCTGTCGACATAGACCAGCACATCGCCCGCGTTCGTATCGTGACCTAACGGATTGAAGCCACCGCCGCTGGCATCCGCGGCCTCCCAGAGTGCATAGTTCATCTCTGGGATAGGCGTAATCTTCCAGCCAAACAGTTTATGGTAGAAATCGCCGGACTCCTTGAAGTCGCGGCTGGAGAACTCGACGTGCACAATATTGCGCTTGGTCATTTCTGCCTCCTAGAGTTCTGAGTGCCACAAAGTGAACCGGTGCGAGCGCTGTTAAGGTGCTGCGATTCCTATGCGCAATGCCTGCACGGGGTCACGGGGGCAGCTTCCTCTTGCGCCACGCATCGCAGACAAGCCACGTACACACGCTTGAGGGCCCTGGCACTATTGCATTGCGCCCGGTGATTATAGAACATATTTTCTAATTAAACAAGAGGGGAAATGGACGGCTCAGCAGCTAGAGTCCGTCAAGCAACTCCCGCCCCACGCGATGCACGTCGGCGACCGGCGGATAAGCGCGCATGTAGTCCTCGTGCTCGCCAAAGAGCCTCGTCATGAAGCCCATGATACCACGCCGCATTTGCGCGCCACCCTGCGAGGCGTGGCACAAGGCCGCCGCGTCCTTCGCTGCCTTGGTGGAGCGAGTATCCACGCGAACATGGACCGGGAAATCGAAATCGACCAGAGCCTTGAGGTTCACATCCTTATTGCGGCCGAAGCGTGTCGGGTCTATGCCAACAAGAGGCATCAGGCGGGTGATCGTCCGCAGAAGCTTATGAGGGAAGACGCTGAAGTAGAGAGCGCGCGGCTTGTAGGGTGCTCCACTTTCCGGGTGAAAAGCGGGGTCATCCGCCCTTTCGAAGGCAAGCACAGTGGCCTGGTGGATATGGATGTGGTCGGGGTGACGATAGCCGCCGATGGGGTCGAAGGTCAACACAGCATCCGGTGTGAGCTCGCGGATATACCGGACGACCTTCCCCGCCACCTCGTCCACGGAGTGCGCCACCTGCGCGTCGGGATGCACGTTGTCCGCCGAGCCGGGCATCCCCGAATCCCGATAGTCCAGGAAGAAGACCTGTTTGAGTCCAAGGTGCTCCGCGGCGCAGCGCAGCTCGGCTTCCCGCAGCTCTGCGACCGAGCGGAAATTGTGCATGTGCTCGTCGTCCACAGTGCCGACTTCGCCGCGTGTCGCGCAGACCAGATAGACATCGCTGCCTCTCTGTGAATAAAGGGACAACGTGCCGCCCATGCCAAACGATTCATCATCCGGATGGGCTAATACAGCGAGTAAGGTAGGGGCTGGATTATTCATCGGATTCTCTTGGAGGTATGACGCAGCAATGATACTCGTTATTTCGTACAATCCACTATAATCACCGGGCAAAATCCGAGTTGCAGCATCTTGGGAGTAGATATGGAATTTGAAACTCTGGCGATCCACGCCGGGCAGGAACCGGACCCGCAGTTTGGAGCGGTGATGACGCCCATCTACCAGACTTCCACTTACATGCAGGACGGCGTCGGGAAGGCGCGGCAGGGCTACGAATACTCACGCACCCGGAATCCCACACGTCTGGCCCTGGAGAACTGCCTGGCTGCCCTAGAAGCCGGGAAATACGGTCTGGCGTTCTCGTCAGGTATGGCCGCCACCGACACGGTGTTGCGCCTCATCGACTCCGGCGCGCATGTCCTGGCGGGTAACGATGTCTATGGTGGGACGTTTCGCCTGTTCGAGAAGGTGCTTCGCCGGTACGGGCTGACCTTTGATTATGTGGACACGACCGATCCAGAGAATGTCGCAGAAGCTCTCACGCCGCAGACGCGGCTCGTGTGGCTGGAAACGCCCACGAACCCGCTGCTCTCGGTAACCGACATAGGCGCGGTCGCCGAGGCTGTCCACTCACATGCGAATAACCCTCTTCTTGTTGTAGACAATACGTTCGCCACGCCCTACCTCCAGCGGCCGCTCGAACTCGGCGCGGATATTGTCGTCCACTCGACGACGAAATACCTTGGCGGTCACTCCGATGTGGTGGGCGGCGCGGTGATCGTGAAGGAGGTAGCGCTCCATGACCGCCTGGCATTTCTTCAGAACGCCGTGGGGGCGGTCCCGGGACCGATGGATTGCTTTCTGGTGCTTCGGGGCATCAAGACGCTGGCGGTGCGCATGGACCGTCATGCCGAGAATGCCCAATGTCTTGTAGATATGCTGAGCGGGCACGACAAGCTGGCGCGGCTCCTGTATCCGTTCCATCCGAGCCACCCACAGGCGGCGGTGGCCAGGAAGCAGATGCGCAGCGGCGGCGGAATGGTCTCCTTCATCCTCAAAGGCGGCAGAAGCGCGGCGGTCCGGCTCGCCGAAGCCACCCAGACGTTCACGCTCGCCGAATCGCTCGGAGGCGTGGAGTCCCTGATCGAGGTCCCCGCAGCCATGACACACCTCTCGACCGCCGGATCGCAGATCGCTGTGGACCCAGGTTTGGTGCGGCTCTCTGTTGGCCTTGAAAGCAAGAACGATCTACTTCAGGACCTGGAGCAGGCGCTCGACAAAGCCTGAGCAAAAAGACGACCCGCCAGACGTTTGGCGGGTCGTTGGATGGCGAACGGGATCAAATCGGATCGTCAGGTTGCTCGGCGGATCGCTACCAGGGTCACGTCGTCGTCCTGGCCGGCGCCGTTCTGATAGCTCATCAGCGTGTTGAACAGCCGGTCACAGATCTCCTGGGCAGGCAGGCCCGCCATTCCGGAGAGCATGGTCTTGATACGCTCCAAGCCGAAGGGCATACCGTTCGGATCCCGGCAATCGGTCATGCCATCGGTAAAGAGGACTAGCGTGCTGCCGGGTTCGAACTTGACGACCTGCTCGTCCAATTGAATGACATCCCATAGGCCCAGCGACATGCCCACATCATGCGGGATGCGCTCGACGCTGCCGTCCTGTCGTAAGAGCAGCGGCGGCTCGTGTCCCGCGCGGGCATAGGCAAATTCGCACGTCGCAACGTCCAGGATCCCGTAGAGAGCGGTGACGAACTGCGCCGCCTTCTGCAGGTACGTGATGTGCGCGTTCGCCCGGTTGAGCACCTGTCCCGCTGAGAGGCCCTTATCGGCCTCGGCCATGATGAGGGCGTGCGCCCTGGCCATGAATAGCGCCGCCGGAACTCCCTTGTCGGCTACATCGCCAATGACGATCCCGGCCTCGTGCGCGCCGATCGGGAAAACATCGTAGAAGTCGCCTCCGACGCGGCGGGCCGGCAGGATCCGGGCGCCAAAATCGAACCCCGCAATCACAGGCAGCACGTCGGGCAGGATGCTCAACTGGATATCCGCTGCGACTTGCAGTTCGCGTTCCAGGCGTTCCTTCTCGACCAGCTGGGCCTGCGCCGCCTTCAGCTCGTCATAGGCCTTCTGGAGCGCATGGTTCTTGGCGGTGAGGTCACGGAAGGTGGCGTCGTTGGTGGCATCCAGCCGCTCGCTCAGGATGTTAACCATGGCATAGGCGATGAACGGCCAACGATGCAGAACCTCGGTGAACTTGCCCCGGCTCATGACCCAGGTTTGCACGCGGTCCTGCGCGCGCACCGTCGCCGTGCGCTTGCCGTCGGCTAGGATCAAGCCCATTTCACCGACGTATTCACCAGGGCCGCAGATCTTCAGCAACATCTCGTCCGGCGAGCCCTCCGCCAGCACGATCTCCAGGTGCCCATCCTTCACGACGAACAGATTCTCGCCCGGGTCGCCGTCGCGGAAGAGATACGAGCCCGGCTCGAACGTCTCGATCGGGAGCTCGTTGACCATGCGGACGAGATCGTCGGCCGGGATCTCGCGAAAGAGCGGCACGCTCAGGAAGGCAGATTCATCTGTACGTGGCATGTTGTTTCCGTGAGAGACCGGCGCAACTACGCGCGCAGGTCCACTGTCTCCTTGCCGGCCAGTTTGTCTTGTATGCGCTGCACGACGGTTTCCAGGTGCTGCGGCTGATGGACGAAATCCAGGTCATCGCTGCGTATCGTCAGCACCGGGCACAGGTCAAAGGCATTCAGCCATTCCTCGTAGAATGAATCGAGCAGGGAAATATACTCCGGTGTGATGCCGGTTTCGATGTTGCGGGCGCGCCGGCGGATGCGCGCCACAAGCACCGCGGGCTGCGCCTTCAAGTAGATCAGCAGGTCCGGTCGCGGCAGGCTTTCCACCACGAGATCGAACAGGCGGCGGTAGGAAAGGTAATCCCGTTCTGCCATGTTGCCCATGTGATGCAGGGCCCGCGTGAAGATGTAAAAGTCCTCGTAGATGCTGCGATCCAGGATTGCGGAGCGATGGTCGTGCACGGCATCCAGATACTGTTCGGCGCGGTGCCCGAGGAAGAATACCTGCAGGTGAAAGGCCCAGGCATGCATATCATTGTAGAAATCGGGCAGGTAGGGATTATCGGCCACAGATTCATAGCCAGCCCACCAGCCCAGGCGTCCTCCGATGCGCTCGGTGAGCGATGTCTTGCCTGCCCCGATGTTCCCCGCTACAAGAACCAGATGCTTTGCCATGCGGCCTCTGGGCGTCAAGTATAGCAGAAAAGGTTCGCATCACGACTGCGCGGCTGTACCGGAGGTGGTATGATGCTGTGCGGAGGAGGCAGGCGCAGCATCTCCGCGATCCGGCAAGCGCAACTTCGGCAGATCCCCAATTTCACCTGAGGCTTTCCATGACGCTCGATCGAACTCGATTGGCCCTCCTGTTAGTCATCGTGCTCTTGCTGGCTGCCGTGTTTGCGCTGCTCGCGAGCGCGCGAAACCGTACACAGCCGGCTCCCTCCCCCACAGTCGATCTGGGTGCGGTGCAGACTCAGGCAGTGGGCACCTTTGCCAGCGGGCTTACGGCCACCGTGCAGGCTCTGCCGACCGGTACCTCCACCGCCACTGCCGAGCCTGCCACACAGACGGCGACAGGTGCAGCCGCGACGTCGTCCACATCCGTATCAGCGACACCTTCCTGCTACCGCCTCAAGTTCCTGCAGGACGTGACCATTCCCGACAACACACAAATGACGCCCGCCCAGGTCTTCACCAAGAGCTGGCAGGTGCAGAACACGGGACTGTGCGCCTGGCGCCAAGGGTTCCAATTGATCCTTATCGGAGGCGATGCCATGGGCGGCTCACCGTATGTTCTACCCACGGCTGTCAACCCGGGGGGAAAAGTATTGCTCTCCGTTAAAATGGCGGCGCCCACCAATCAGACAGGCATCGTTCAGGGAACCTGGCGTATGACCGACGACGGCGGAAACCAATTCGGTGATCCGCTCACGGTTGTGATCGTGGTCGGCAGCGGCACTGCGGTTCCTCCAATCACCGCAACAACTTCAACACCGTGAGCAAGGCAACCGCCTTGCCATGCCGGGAAATGCAAGGTAGGTCTGTAGCAGGCCGGCTGTAGAGGCCGACCTATTACAGACCCACCGAGGATTCGAAGACCGAACCGGGTGTGGAAAGGGCCTAACGTTTGGTGTAGGTCGGCGCCTTACGAGCGCGCTTGAGACCCGGCTTCTTACGCTCCTTGATGCGGGCGTCGCGCGTCAGCAGACCGTACTTGCGCAGCGAGGATGTCCAATCGCCGTTGATCAAGACCAGGGCGCGGGCAAGCCCGAGCTTTACCGCGTCGGTTTGCCCGGCCACGCCACCGCCCTTAACGGTTGCGGCAATGTCGTAGCGACCGGCTTCCTGACCACAGGCCTCGAAGGCCAGCATGATGCTGTGGAGATCGCCCAGGCGGGTGAAATAGGCGGAAGCTTCCTTGTCGTTGACCATAAACTTGCCGCTGCCGCCCATCACGCGCACGCGAGCCGTGCTTTCCTTGCGGCGGCCCACACCTTCATAATACTGAACTGACATAGATACAGATCCTTTCTATCTACTTGAGCGGCTGCGGGTTCTGCAGGCTGTGCGGATGGTTGGGCCCGCCATACACCTTGAGACGCTTGATCACGGAACGGCCCATCTTGTTGTGCGGCAGCATGCCCCACACGGCCGCGCGTATCGCCCGGTCCGGATGATCCCGCAGTTGATCGCGGAGCGATACGGACTTCAGGCCGCCCGGGTATCCCGAGTGCGAGTGGTACATCTTGGTATCGAGCTTCATGCTGGTCCGCGTTCCGGTCACGGCGACGCGCTCGGCATTGACCACGACGACATAGTCGCCCAGTTCCACGCCCGGCGTGAAGGTCGGCTTGTGCTTGCCCAGCAGCACGTGCGCGATGCTGGCTGCCAGGCGGCCCAGGTTCTGCCCGTCGGCATCTGCCAGGTACCACTGGCGGTGGATCTCACTGGCTTTCGGATAATACGTCTTGTACACTTCCGATCTCCGTTTCGTATATGACTGCGGATGTCGAGGTCTCGGCTCGCAGCGCTCAATAATCGACTCGCATAAGTTCCAATCCGTGCGCGGGCGCCAGGCCCGCCGGCAGCTTGCCGGTCGAACCCCGGTCCAGCGCCTTCAACACGGCATCTCTTGAACATCGTCCTTGCGCTACAGCCACCTGCACGAACACCATTCTCCGCACCATCCGGAACAAGAAGGCATCCGCGGTCACGTCGAACTGCCACAGGCTGCCGGGCTGCACCTCAGTCCATCCTGCCCGAAGAACGGTCCGAACCGTGTTGCCGATCCCAGCCGGGGCTGATCCGAATGCCCCGAAGTCACGCCGGCCGATGAACACCGGGGCGGTCTGTGCCAGCAGGCCCGCATCCAGCTCCGGCCTCACGCGCCAGGCGGTCCGTTCTCGCAGAGGATCGCGCAGGTTCGCACAGAACAGCAGGTACCGGTAGCTTCGGGATTTGGCGTCGAACCGTGGATGAAACTTCGGCTCAGCCAATTCCGCCTCCCGGACCACCATCTCAAACGGCAACCGGGCGTTCAGAGCATCCCGCAGGGAGGCTACCTTATGCGGCCAGTCCAGGTCGACTGCCGCAACCTGCCCCGAGGCGTTGGCGCCCGAGTCGGTGCGGCCGGCCATGATGACCGAGCGCCCCTGCCACCCGAGGCTGTGCAGCGCATCTTCCAGGTCTCCCTGCACGGTGCGTCGCCTGCCGGTACGGCTCCTCGCCGTGGAGGCTTGCCGCTGGCTCCCCGCGAAGGCGGAGCCGTCGTACGCAAGGATGAGTTTGTAACGTGCCATGGGAGAGCCGTGATGTGCGGCTGCGGCGCTGCCCTGTATTCTACTCTTCGATGAGCTCCAGGATCACCATCTCGGCCGAATCACCGAGGCGGGGACCGAGCTTGATCACACGCGTGTAGCCGCCATTGCGGTTAGCAAAGCGCGGGCCGATCTCATCGAAGACGCGCTTGATCATGTCATTGCTGCCCAGCTTGGAGATCACCAGCCGGCGGGCCGCCACCTTCTCGGCGTCCGTACCGTTGGCGCTGTTGCGCGCGATGGTTATGATGCGCTCGGCATCGGCCCGCACGGCAGAAGCCTTGGCTTCCGTGGTGCGGATCCGTTCGTGCACAAAAAGCTGCCGGATCAGGTTCCGGCGCAGGGCCGTGCGAGCGCCCGTCGTCCTGCCTAGCTTGTGTCCTGCTACGTTATGTCGCATTCCAGATTACTCCGCGCTTTGCTCGTCTTTGAGGAAACCCTTCTCGTGCATCTTCTGGCGCAGCTCATCCAGGCTCTTTTCTCCGAAGTTGCGGATGGACATCACCGCCGAATCGCCCTTGTCGAGCAGTTCGAGCACATCGCCGACGGTGGTGATGCCGGTGCGCTTCAGGGAATTGAAAACGCGCACCGAGAGGTCCAGCGCCTCCACCGGCGTCTCTGCAAGCTCGCTCGAGAGACGGCTGCCCGTCGCCTCGCGCTCGGTCACCACGGTCAGCATCTCCTCATTGATACCTGCGATGAGGCGCAGGTGATCGATGATGAGCTTGGCCGAGGTGCTAAGGGCGCGTTCCGGAGATATCGTGCCATCTGTCCAGATTTCCAGCGTCAGCTTGTCGTAGTTGGTGCTCTGCCCCACGCGCGCTGACGAAACGTCCCAATTGACCCGCTTGACGGGTGTGTAGATCGCATCAACCGGCAGCTCGCCGATCGGCATGTGCCCGCTGCGTTCGTTGGCGGGCGAGTACCCGCGGCCCCGCTCCACCGTGAACTCGATGTCCAGCTTGGCCTTCGGGTTGTCCACAGTGAAGAGATAGAGATCCGGGTTCACGACCTCGACCTCCGCCGGTGTGGAAATATCGGCCGCCGTCACAGTGCCTTCGCCGCGCACCTCGAGGTGCATGCGGGTGCTCTCGACTCCGTCCAGCTTCAGGCGGATCTGCTTGATCTGCAGCATAACCTGGACGACATCTTCCCGCACGCCAGGCACATCGCTGAACTCATGCAGCACGTCGCCGATGCGCATGGACGTGACCGCCGCGCCATCCAGCGACGACAGCAGTACGCGGCGCAGCGCATTTCCCAGCGTTACACCGTAGCCGTGCTCCAGCGGACTAATAATGAACTTGCCGTAATTACGAGCTTCCGCTTCGCGCTCGATCTTCGGCATAACCATGTTGGTGATACCTGCCATGGTTCACTCTCCCTTGTTGAAGCAACAAACAGCCGAATGCAGCCCAGCCAGGGCCGCGTGCTTATCCAATAAAAGGAAAGGACTATCGGCGCGAATAGTACTCAATGATAAGCTGCTCGCTCAGCGTGCCTTCGATCTCGGGTCGATCGGGCATGCGAAGGACAGCACCCGTCATGCTCTTGACGTCGCGGTTCAGCCACGACGGCGACGTGCGCTTCTCCGCCAGAGTGGGCAGGCTCTTGAAATAGTTCAAGTCGTCGGAGCCGGTGCGAACGGCAATTTGATCGCCTTCCTTCAACAGCATGGAGGGTACATCGGTGCG
>DATKAF010000194.1:0-6506 GCA_035498395.1 Anaerolineales bacterium | reverse complement strand
TCGACCCGAAGAACACGATCACGGCCAACGCCGTCCGCTGGCTGATGAACCACCGCGAGAGCGGTCACTGGCACTCGACGCAGGAGACAGCCTGGTCGCTGATGGCGCTGACGAACTGGATTACGGTCACGAAGGAGTTCGACTCCAACTACTCATGGGCCACCGCGCTGAACGGCGCGCTGCTGAAGTCTGGGCAGGTCACGAAGGACAACCTGACCGAGACGGCCACGATGAATGTGCAGAACAAGGACCTGCTGAAGGACGTGGAGAACTGGCTGGTGTTCACGCGCGGGGCCGGTAAGGGCAACCTGTACTACGATGCCTACCTGCACGTCACCCTGCCGGTCGAATCCATCGAGCCGCTCGACCAGGGCGTGAGCCTCTCGCGGCAATACTTCACGCTGACCGACTCAAAGAACCCGATCATGGAGATCCAGCGCGGGCAGGTCGTGCGGGTCCGGCTGACGATCGTCGCGCCGGCCGCGCTGCATTACGTGGCGATCGACGACCCGCTGCCCGCCGGGCTGGAAGCCATCGACGCCTCCATCCTGACCGACACGCAGGTCCCGTCCAAGTACACGATCAAGGACTACAACGAGCGCGGTTGGGGCTGGTGGTTCTTCCCGCACATCGAGAAGCGCGACGAGAAGGTCGTGCTCTCGACCGACTCCCTCCCCGCCGGAACATACGTTTACACGTACCTGGCACGTGCCAGCACAGCCGGGACGTTCCAGGTGATCCCGCCGACGGCGAGCGAGTTCTACTTCCCGGACGTGGGCGGCCGGGGCGCGGGGAGTGTGTTCACGGTGAAGCCGTAGTCAGTTAACAGTTGACAGTTGGCAGTTGGCAGTAACCAGTTACCAGTAACCAGTTACCAGTTACCGGTTAGCTTACCTGGGCCGCCGTATGCCTGTCTCTCCCTTATAAGGGAGAGACAGGCACATAGACGGAATCTGCGAGGGACCAAACAAACAAGAAGACCCTGGAGGTTGTACCTGCTACATCCGCTTCTTGTACGCCCGCATCGCAAAGACGTAGGCCACGAGCATGATCCCCACACACCACGCCAGGGCGATCCATAGCTCGTTCCCCGCCGGCTGACCGGACAGCAGCGCACGGATGGAATCCACGATGGCGGTCACCGGCTGATTCTCAGCAAAGGCACGCACCGCGGGCGGCATCGAGGCAGTAGGCACGAACGCTGAGCTGACGAATGGCAGCAGGAGAAGCGGGTAGGCAAACGCGCCTGCCCCATCCACCGTTTTTGCGGAGAGTCCCGCGATCGCCGCAATCCAGGTCAGCGACAGCGTAAATAGGGTGAGGATGCCAGTTACGGCAAGCCACGACAGTATCCCTGCCGGCGAGCGGAAGCCCATTACGAGCGCGACCAGTATGATGACGACCACCGAGATCCCATTCGATACCAGCGAGGTCAGCACATGCCCCCACAGCGCGGCCGAACGCGCGATCGGCATGGAGTGGAACCGCTCAAAGATGCCCCGCTGCATATCCATGAACAGGCGGTAGGAGGTATAGGCGATGCCGCTGGCGATTGCCATCAGCAGGATGCCGGGCAGCAGGTAGTTCACGTAATTGTCCGTGCCGGTCCGGATCGCGCCGCCGAACACGTAGACAAACAGCAGCATGAACGCGATCGGCATGATGGTCACCGTGATGATGGTGTCCATGCTGCGGGATATGTGGCGCATGGAACGCCCCAGCATGACGCCCATGTCACTAAAGAAGTACTTGTTCATTGGTATTGCTCCTACTTTCTACCGATAATGGTAAGGAAGATCTCCTCCAGGCTCGGCTGTTTTTCCACGTACTCCACCCGGGCGGGCGGGAACAGCTTTTTCAGCTCTGCGAGCGTGCCGTTGGCGATGATCCGACCCTCATGCAGAATGGCAATCCGATCGGCAAGCTGCTCAGCTTCCTCCAAATGCTGCGTGGTCAGGAATACCGTGGTGCCATTCGCAGCCAGCTCCTTGACAATCTTCCAAACTTCGAGGCGTGCTTCGGGGTCAAGCCCAGTGGTCGGCTCGTCAAGAAAAATGACCGGGGGGTTCCCTATGAGGCTCATGGCGATATCGAGCCTGCGGCGCATACCGCCCGAAAAGGTCGAAACCCGGCGGTCCGCAGCATCTGCCAGGCCGAAGCGCTTCAGCAGATCATCCGCGACCTGATGCGGATTCTTAAGATGCCGCAGCCTTGCGATCATGACCAGGTTCTCGCGGCCGGTCAGGATCTCGTCCACAGCGGCGAATTGCCCGGTCAGGCTGATAGACTGGCGGACGTCGTCAGGCTTTGCCGCAACGTCAAAGCCGTTGACACATGCAGTTCCGCCGTCCTGCCTGAGCAGGGTCGTGAGTATCTTGACAATGGTTGTCTTGCCCGCACCGTTGGAGCCGAGCAAGGCGAAGATACTGCCTTCTTCCACCTCAAAATCCACTCCCTTTAACACGTGCAGTTCCTGGTAGGACTTCTGCAGCCCCTTACTTTCAATTGATAAGGTTTGCATCCTGGTTATCCTTCGATCATAGTAACCTTAGATAGATCGGCTTCCATGCCTTTGAGGGCTGCGTAGGTCAGCTTATCCATGCGCGCGCCGTCAAAGCAAATGGTTTTGATGGCACGGTAGTATTTCTTGGACCAGCTAGTCCAGGTCCACGGTGCAAGGAACGACACATTTCTCAGGGTGGCGTCCTTGAAGGAAACTTCGTTCAGCGCCGTCTTGTCAAACTTGACACCGATAAAGGTCTGCCCGTCGAGGTGTAGCCCCCGCAGATCGCAAAGCTTGAAGTCCACGCCGTTAAAGATACAGTTTTCAAAGACCGTCGCTCGGAGGTCCAGCAGGTCCAGCTGGGAGTCGACCAGTTTTACATTCGCGAATTTCACCCCGGTCAGCTCCGAAGTGCTGATCACTGTGCGCACAAACGTGCTCTTGTTGAAGCTCGCGCCGGTAAGGTCACTGGTGGAGAAGTTGCAGTCGGTCAGGTTTGCTCCATCGAGAACAGCTTCCCGCATGTCGCTGCTTTTGAACGAGCTGCCGGTCAGGTCCGCGCCTTCAAAATCGGAGCCGCGCAACATGCTGGCTTCGAATTTCCCTTTATGCGCGCTAACGCCCGCGAAGTCGCTCTTTGCCAGGTTGCTGGCACTGAAGTTTGTCAATACCTGTCGTTCCAGGGAGCGGGAGACGTTGGCAACATCCTGCACCGTTTCCTCGATGTCACCGATGCTGTCAATCGTCATCTGAAAAGCCGTTTCATCGTCCTTGCCTTCGGCCTTGAGCTCACGGAAGCGCTCCTGCAGATCGGCGCCCAGGTCCGCCTTGAGCTCGGCGACACTTTTGACTCCCTCATACGGCGCAAAAACCCCATCCAAATACTGGTCCAATTTCTCGTTCATTACGGCACATCTCCTTAGAGTAAGCTATCGAGTACGCGCTTGGCATACTCCCAATTGCTCTTGTTGTCGGCGTAAGTGGACTTTCCCTGTTTCGTGATCCTGAAATACTTGCGCCGGCCTCCCTGAGACTCATCGCCCCAGTACCACTCGATATCACCCTCCGCCTCCAGCCGCCGGACGCTGGAGTACATCGTGGCTTCCTTTAGCTCATACTCGCCGCCCGAGCGCTCAGCGATCAGCTTGACGATCTCGTAGCCGTAGCGGTCAGCTTCGCATAGGAGCCGCAGGATCATCGTGTCGGTATGGCCCCGCAGCAGGTCGGATGTGATCCGGTTCTCGCTCATATCATCGTCTCCATGGGTGCATTATACAGCATAGTACTGTGTCTGTCAAGGTAGTATAACCAACAAATTACTTTGTCTTCGGAGTTTTGGCGAGATGTTATTCGATAACCCTCCGCTGCTCGTGTTTCGTTTCCTTCCCCAGGCTGTCCTTCTTTCTTTCTCCCCCCTAAGGGGGGAGAAAGAAAGAAGCTGGTTCAGCGATTTTCCCGGTAAGTGGCCCAGGAGAGCATTACTCTGGAATACTTTCTCCGGGTTGAACGCTTCCGGTTGGCTTTCCTGGCGAACCGTGTGTCTGACTGTCTCCGCCTTAAAGGGGAGAAACAGACACAGAACCGGCATTCGCGAAGAACCACGTAAACATATATGCACCGTATGTTGTCCTATTTACGGTAAACTTGTCCCCTGCACCCTCAGACGACCAACCCTTAGGAGTGAGCATGACAACTCTCACCCGCTCAGCGACAGACAGATACTGGAATTACGCCCTGTGGCTGGCGGTCTTCACGATCATCTATAACCTGGCCGAGGGCATCATCTCGGTCGCGTTCGGCTTATCGGATGAGGCGCTGACCCTGTTCGGCTTCGGCGTCGATTCCTTCATCGAAGTGATGTCGGGTATCGGCATCCTGGCGATGGTCCTGCGCATCCGCCAGCACCCGAACCTGCCGCGGTCGCAGTTCGAACGCACCGCCCTACGGGTAACCGGTATGTCGTTCTACCTCCTGGCAATTGGCTTGGGCATCACCGCCGCTTACAACATCTTTACAGGCCACAAGCCAACCACGACGCTTCCGGGCTTGGTCATTTCGGTCGTGTCGATCTGCGCCATGTGGCTGCTGCTGGCGGGCAAGCGCAACGTCGGGCATGCGCTGGACTCATCACCCATCCTGGCTGACGCCAACTGTACGATGGTGTGCATCTACATGTCGCTGGTGTTGCTGGCTGCCAGCCTGGTCTATCAACTGACTGGCTTCGGATTGGTGGATTCCATCGGCGCGCTGGGGCTAATCTATTTCTCCTACACTGAAGGCAAAGAGGCATTCGAGAAAGCCGCCGGGATGGATGACTGCTGCGATGACGACGAGCGCGGCGAAGGTTCCTAGCGGAAGCGATCGACCGGAAAGAGTCGCAGATTGCTCAACCGCCTTGCCCGCCGCACGTTTCCGTTCGTAAACCGCGTTGGCGTGGATCCTGCCGACAGCGATGATGTGCGCCTGCAGAAGTCTTCGCTGGTGCTCGGCTCGGTCATGTTCATCTTCGCCGGAGCCTTGTGGGGCATCCTGTACTTCAGCTTCGGTCAGCGGCTGGCAGGCGCGATCCCGATATCTTACGTCATCATCTCGACGCTGAGCATCCTGATCTTTCACCTGTCGCGTCGCTACCGCCCTTTTGTTTACAGCCAGCTCCTGCTGATCCTGTTCCTGCCCTTCCTGCTGATGATCGCCCTAGGCGGCTTCGTGAACTCCAGCGGGGTCATCCTGTGGTCGCTGATCTGCCCGCTGGGCGCGCTGTTGTACGACGAACCGCGGCGGGCCATCGGCTGGCTGGCTGCCTACCTGGGACTGGTCGTCGTAAGCGGGTTCCTGGAGGTTCACCCGCTGGTGTCTTCGCCCATGCCGCGCCCGCTGGTAACGCTCTTTTTCGTGCTGAACATTAGCGCCGTCTCGGGCATTGTCATTCTCCTGCTGGCGTATTTTGTGATGCAGAAAGACCGACTCTTCGGATTGCTGCGCGTCGAGCAGGCGAAATCCGAGAGCCTGCTGCTGAACATCCTCCCGAAGGAGATCGCGGCCATCTTGAAGAACGAGCAGCGCACCATTGCAGACGACTTCAGTGAGGCCAGCGTGCTGTTTGCGGACATGGTCGGCTTCACTCCACTCTCGGCCAGGCTGGAGCCCGTGGCAATGGTCGAGCTGCTCAACGAAGCGTTCACGTACTTCGACGCGCTGGTAGATCGATACGGCGTCGAGAAGATCCGAACTATCGGGGACAGCTACATGGCGGCATCCGGAGTCCCGCGCCGCCGCCCGGACCATGCGCAGGCGCTTGTCTGCATGGCGCTCGATATGCGCAACTTCATCGCCGGGCACACATTCGCCAACGGCGAGCGCGTCGAATTTCGGATCGGCGTCAACTCCGGACCTGTCATCGGAGGGGTGATCGGACGGCGCAAGTTCGTTTATGATGTATGGGGCGATGCGGTGAACGTCGCCAGCCGGATGGAATCCCAAGGTCTGGGCGGCGCGGTGCAGGTCAGCCGCGCAACATACGAGCTCATCAAGGACGATTTCATATGCGAGCCGCGCGGGCAGCTGCATGTCAAGGGCAGGGGCGTTATGGACGTCTGGCTGGTGCAGTCAGCGAAGCCTGCCGCTCTGCCGCAGATCACGGAACAGGGAGCAGAGCATGAACGGAAACATTCTGGCAATGCTGTTCGAACACAATAACTGGGCGAACGACCAGATCATCAAGGCGTGCCTAAGCCTGAGCGACGAACACCTGGATGCCGAGCCGCAATCGGCGACGATGGGCAGCATCCGCAAGACGCTCCTGCATCTCGCCAACGGGCAGCAGGGTTACCTGAGATTGCTCACCGTGCCGCTCGAAGAACGGCTTGACCCCGTGACTGACCCGCCCTTCGCAGATATTAAGGAAGCGGTGAAAGCCAGCGGAGAAGGATTGCTGGCGCTGGCGCGGGATGCGTCCGCGCTGGAACAGATGGGCCGCATCCAGACTCGGGACCGCTGGCTGATC